>JALYTS010000209.1 GCA_030854185.1 Actinomycetota bacterium
GGCCGGTTGTCGCCGTCGTGGTCACCAGGCCGGTTGTCGCCGTCGTGGTCACCAGGCCGGTTGTCGCCGTCGTGGTCACCAGGCCGGTTGTCGCCGTCGTGGTCACCAGGCCGGTTGTCCCCGTCGTGGTCACCAGGCCGGTTGTCCCCGTCGTGGTCACCAGGCCGGTTGTCGCCGTCGTGGTCACCAGGCCGGTTGTCCCGATCGCTCCCAACAGGTTGCTCGTGCCCACCTAGCTCGTGGCGCCCGGCGCTCTGGTCGCTGCCATGGGGCTCGGCGTGCCGCCCGAGACCATTGGGGTGCTGAGGCCGTTGCTCGGTGCCTCGATCGCCTGACTCCGTATCGGCGCCGGCATACCAAGGCGAGGCACCGTCGTACCGGGCCGAGTTATGAGCCTCCCCGACGTTGCCGCCGAACTGGGTCCACTCCCCATGCGCGGCGGGACGATCGCTCTCGTGTGCCGGGCCTTCTTCCCGGTAACCGTCGGCAGTACCAACCTCGTGAAGCGCGCCTCGAACCTCGATGTCCGCCAGTCCTTCGGTAGCCGTAAAAGCAGCCATTTCGTGTTCCCTCCTCGTGATCGCCCTATTCCTGGGCGACTTCCCGGCTGACGCTAGGACCCGTTCCTGTGGTTTTGCTATGTTCCTGCTGTGGATACGGTCAGTGCTCAACCAAGCTTGGTGCCGCTGGTCGTTCACAGGGAATACACAGCTAATACCAAGCTGGCCCGTTGCTTCTGCGTCTAGTTTCGTGCCAGGTGGGGGACAACTCCACGGAATAGCGCAAGTCCAGCGGAGGATCGGAGTGCGGGATGAGTCGCTGTGTGGGGATCTCGGTGGGCGGGGACTCGGTCGGAGCAGTTGTGGCCGGCGCGGACAGATCCGTTTCACCAGTGTCTGTGCCGGCGGTCCTGGTGCTCGCCCCCGGGATGGACGCACTGGTGGGCGCCCAGGCTGAGCGGTTCGCCGCGTCGGGGGCTGGCGCGGTGTTTCGTGACTTCACCGGCCGCGTCGGAGACCCGGTGCCGGTAGTGGGTAGTGACGGTAGCGCCAGGCTGGGAGCGGACCTCGTCGCCATGACCATCGGAGGCGTCCTGCGGAGATGCGCGGCCAGTTCCGATCTCGCTCACCTCGCTATTGCCCACCCTAGCGGCTGGGGACCGTACGAAGTGTCGGTGTTACGTTCCGCGCTGACCTGCACCGAAGCCGAGCGCATGCCGACGTCCCTGGTCAGCAGCCCTATCGCGGCCGTTACGGCAGCGGTTGCCGCACGGGTGATGAGGTTTTCCGAGACAGTCATCGTTGCCGACATCGGCGGCCACGGCACCGAGGTGGCCCTGGTGACCGGCGCTGAGAACCAGGCGGGCCGGCTCGAGGCAACCTCGCGAACTGATGATCTGAGTTCCGCCGGGCTCGATCGGGCGCTGGCCAGGCACGTGCTCGAGCAGGTGCGGAGTCGCCTCCCCGCCCCAGACCTTCACGACCAGGCCAACCGGGCGATCGTCCGCGGCGTCGTCGCCGCCTGCCGAGTAGGGCGCGAAGATCTGGTTCGACACACATCCACAGTCATCGACGTCAGCCTGCCTTCACACAAAATCCCGGTGCGGGTGGTGCGCGCGGAGTTCGAATCGCTGGCACGCGAACCGATCCGCGGAGGCCTATCCGCCATTGCCCACCTCATGGATCAAGCTCGTGAGAATGGTATCAAGGTGGACGCCATTCTACTCACCGGTGAGGTTGCCCGGACCCCGCTGCTCAGCGAACTGCTTTCAGCGCAATCGGCTTTTCGCGTCGTGATCCCACCATTCCCGGAATGGGCCGCGGCGAGCGGGGCAGCGCACATCGCCGCCCGGCGCCCCCAGCCACGTCTGATCGCACCGCTGAGCCCCGCACGCCCGAACTTACCCCCGTCACAACCGCGGCAAAGCCCGGTCGATCAGCCGCCACCGCCCAGGCGGAGCCCGAAATCCCCAAACGCCGCCTCGCAGGCCATACCGGCTGTCCCCCACGTCCGGTCCACCGGCAAGGAGCGGAAGTGGACACTGAGGTGGGGAGCGCTCCAGGTGACCGCCGCTCTCATTTCCAACTCGCAGCCGCAGCCGAGCGGTCTGCGGGACTACGGACTCTCTCGCCGTCACGGCGCCGTTCCACGACACGGTTGAGCCGCCGCGCTGAACCTCAAGGACCAGTCGCTGGCCACCGGCAGGCTCACCACCCGCGCATGGTTCCGGCTCTGCCATGCCCTACCCCGCGCTACGCCAGCGCACCTTGAGGCGATGGGACGCTGTAGTCGCGCCCCGGCCCTGGAGCACAGTGCCACCGCGGCCTGACCAGGCTTCAGCAGATGCGCCCCCACGAAGGCCACTGCCTGTTTGAGCAGGTGAGCAAAGAACGGGAAGCGGCACCGGTCAGGTCCCGTGGTCGACCAGGAATGGGGCAAGAACGGTGTTGTGCTGCGCCATCAATACCCGCGTCTGGTCAGGATCCGGCATGGTGCCGGTCCGGTCGACGTGCTCCGCGACTTTCGCGAAGTAGTCCTCGTAGCCGCTCGGCGTGAGGATCGCGATGTAGCGGGCCGGCTCGTCGAAGGGGTTGCTGAAGCCATGTGCCAACCGGCGGCTAGCGAATATGGTTTCCCCCGGTAGCGCAGTGTGGAAGCCGTCGTCCACCCGAAACCGCATCCGCCCCTCAAGGATCACAAAGGTTTCATCGTGACCGTCATGGACGTGGGCAGGCGGTCCGGCTAGTTGTGGGGCCATGCGCCCCTCGATGACCGTCAGGCGGGCGAGGGTGTCGTCGGCAGCGACCTTAACCAACATCGACCACCTGGGCAGGTCGATGCTCTGTCCAGCTTCCGGCCTACGGACGAAGCCATGAGCCAGCTGCCCCGTACCGCCGTGGTTGACGGCTCCCTCGAACGTCACGCGGTCATGCTACGAGCGCGGAGCGCCTCACGGTTGTAGCCAACCACATTAGCCCTGTTCGGCGAGGGTGGTGCGGCCGGTTATGGCGGTTCGATCATCGCAGCGCCGCGGCACGGGTTACCACCCGGCGGGTGTGCTCGTCGGCCGGGAAGAATGCCTCGATGGCCAGCTCGGAAACCATCACATCCATCGGGGTTCCGAAGTCGTGACGGTGCTGAAGAACGCAAGCTCGCCTTCGTCGGAGCGCATGCGCAATGCTACGACAATGTCGGTGCTGATCGGATCGGGCGCGAGCTGCCCGCCCGGGTAGGCGGCGAGCTCGTCGGCGAGGGCTTGCAGCTTGAGGTCGGCGGGTGGTCGCGATCTGGCGGCGCAGCCGCTGGAGTACGTGCGTGCGCCACTCGGCAAGGTTCACTATCCGTGGCGCCATCCCATCGGGTGCAAAACGCCAGGCGTAACGCGTTGACCGGCGCGTCGAGCAGGTGGCTGGCCACGCCAGCGGTAAGCAGCCCGAGGCCGCGATTGGCGGCGTCGACGCGCCAACCGCGATCCACGACCATGCCCGGGTAGGGCTCATGGCCGGCGAGGAGGCGTTCGATGGCCTGGTGCACCGGGGCCATCTCCGGTGCGTTCAGGTCGCGCTCGTGATGCGCGGGCGCATAGCCAGCGGCGAGCAGCAGCGCGTTTCGCTCACGCAGGGGAACCTCAAGACACTCAGCCAAATGCTGGACCATCTCCGCGCTCGGGCGTGAGCGCCCAGTCTCGACGAAGCTCAGATGCCGAGCGGAGAGTCAGCCGCCAGTGCCAGGTCGAGCTGGCTGAGCCGGCGCCGCTCGCGCCAGAAATCGCACTTACCCTGGATCCACCGGTGAATCCGGGCTTAGGACTCGCGCGGGAATAAGCTAGGTTTTGGCAAGATTTGATCTTAGTCTTGTGTTATGGCGGGGATCGTGGGGTCGGCGGAGTCGTTTGCGCGGGGGTTTGTGGATGCGGTGGCCGAGGTGGCGGT
>JALYTS010000210.1 GCA_030854185.1 Actinomycetota bacterium
GCCAATCCGCGGGTGGGCAGGACGTCGGCGGCGGCGGCGATCCGGGCCCGGGCCTCACCCCGAGTCACCCGCCCGACGGCGCGGACCAAATCAATTGTGTTGGTGTATCCCACGGCGGTGGCGGTGCCTCGGGAATCGACCTCGGCGATCACCGACAGCATTTGCGCCCACGTCGCATGCAACCGCGTTTCCAACGCGCCCAGTTCGGCGAGCAACTCGGCATCACTGCCTTGCCACACCGCCGCCATCGACATAACCCCATTCTAGACCAAGGCACCGACAATACCGGCTCGACATTCGGGCAGTAGCCAGTTCGGGGTTGAAGGCGAATCCCCGATTACTACGACCACGCCCCAGCTCAGCGCCCGGACCACCTCCACGAGATGGTAACTAAAAGTTGCCGGAACCGCGGTGATCCGCTGTGCGACTATTGTCACGTGGACTGCACGCAGTGTAGGGAAGCCCTCTCCGCCTGCTTGGACGGTGAAGCGAGTGCGGCGGAAGCGCACACGGTCGACGTGCATCTGGCGATCTGTGCTGCCTGCCGTTGGTTCGGCGACGAGGCGGCGCGGGTCACCAAGCTCGCTCACGCCGCGGCCGTGACGACCCAGGACGCCACCGCGGAACCGGTGTTCACCATCGACGGGCTGGCCACCGTCCGGCAGGTCCTGACCGAGCTCGACCGTGTCTCGACCACCTGCGCGACCGCGATGATGACCTACGACACCGCCGACATGATCAGCGCCACCCGCGCGGCGCTCAACTGCGCTGACATCGCCGCGTCCGCCCACCGCGTCCTTTCCCGCCCCATCGCCTCCGACACCCGGGTCATCCGGTCGATCCTGGAAGCAGCGGTCAACGCCGCCGACCGCTGCGCCACGGAGTGCGGTCAACACGCCGGCCACCACGGCCACTGCCGCGACCACGCACAAACCGCCCAGCGCGCCGCCAAACTCTGCAGATCGGAACTCCAGAACATCACCGGCTGAGCGATCCTGCCGCGAGTCAGGCCGGGGGTTAGGGCACGGAACCTGCGCAGCCGCAGACTGTTGGACACCACGAACACCGAGGAGAACACCATCGCCGCTCCGCCGATGATGGGGTAAAGGAAGCCGAACGCGGCAAGTGGAAGCGCGACGACGTTGTAACTGAAAGCCCAGAACAGGTTGCCCTTGACGGTGCGCAGGGTGCGCCGGGACAGCCGGATCGCATCGGCGATCAGCCGCGGGTCGCTGCGGATCAGGGTGAGGTCACTGGCCTCGATGGCGACGTCGGTTCCGGAGCCCATGGCCATTCCCAGATCGGCCTGGGCCAGCGCGGCAGCATCGTTGACGCCATCTCCGACCATCGCCACGACCCGGCCTGCCTGCTGTAGCCGTCGCACTTCGTCGACCTTGCCTTCGGGCAGCACCCCGGCGATCACCGTGTCGATGCCGACCTCAGTGGCTACTGAGCGGGCGACGGTCTCGTTGTCGCCGGTGAGCAGCACCGGAGTCAGTCCCAGCCCGCGCAGCAGGCGGGCCGCTTCGGCGCTGCTGGATTTCACTGTGTCGGCCACCGCGACCAGCCCCCGCGACGAGCGGAATCCGACCACCGCGGGCAGCTCACCCAGCCGCTCGCGGCCCCCGGCGGCGATAGCGGTGGCGACCGGGTGCTCGGATGCGTCCTCCACGGCGGCCGCCCGGCGTAACACCTCATCGGCATCCTCAGCCGCCGCCGGCAGCACATCGACCAGGCTCATCGTGTCGGTGGTGATGGTGTCGGTCTTGTCCAGCAGCACCGTGTCCACCCGCCGGGTGGACTCCAGCACCTGGGGCCACTTGATGAAGATGCCCAGCTGCGCGCCCCGGCCGGTGCCCACCAGCAGCGCCGTGGGTGTGGCCAGGCCCAGGGCACACGGGCAGGCGATGATCAGCACGGCGACCGCGGCGCTGACCGCGGTCCCGACCGCCGCACCGATGATCAGCCAGACGCCCAGAGTGATCACTAGCGACCGGCCAGCAGGAACGTCGTGACCACGGCGGCTACCTCAAAATAGAACTTCGGGCCACCGTCGTAATCCCAGTTCGAGGCATCGATCTTGTCGACATCGAACGTGGCCCCCATACACTTGGATATATGACGCTATTCAGGCATAGCAGCTCCCCAGGAAGGCGGCCAGCACACCCATCGAGATCAGCGTGTCCATGGTGGCCGTGCCGTGCCGCAGGTTCCGCCACGCCGCCCGGTGAAACGGCGACGCCCCCCACAAGACCACGGGGGTCGTCAGCATGAGAGACAGCATCCCGAGGTTGTTCGGCCATCTCACCCGTAGCGCCATCGCGATCGCCATCGCGACCACGGCGGCGGCGCACAGACCAGCAGCCGTTCCCGCAACGCGCCGAGCTCGACGCCCTCGGTGCGAGCGTCGGGGCCGGCGTCGCGTAACAGCTCAGCGGTGTAGCCGGTGCGCGCCACGGTGGCCACGAGATCCTCGGGCGCGACGCCGTCGCCGTAGCGGACTTTCGCCTTCTCAGTGGCGTAGTTGACGGTGGCACTCACCCCGTCGAGCCGGTTCGTTGAAAGTTGCCGGGAACTCCAGGGATCCGGTGCGCGACCACTGTTACGTGGACTGCACAGAGTGTAGGGAAGCCCTCTCCGCCTGCTTGGACGGTGAAGCGAGTGCGGCGGAAGCGCACACGGTCGACGTGCATCTGGCGATCTGTGCTGCCTGCCGTTGGTTCGGCGACGAGGCGGCGCGGGTCACCAAGCTCGCTCACGCCGCGGCCGTGACGACCCAGGACGCCACCGCGGAACCGGTGTTCACCATCGACGGGCTGGCCACCGTCCGGCAGGTCCTGACCGAGCTCGACCGTGTCTCGACCACCTGCGCGACCGCGATGATGACCTACGACACCGCCGACATGATCAGCGCCACCCGCGCGGCGCTCAACTGCGCTGACATCGCCGCGTCCGCCCACCGCGTCCTTTCCCGCCCCATCGCCTCCGACACCCGGGTCATCCGGTCGATCCTGGAAGCAGCGGTCAACGCCGCCGACCGCTGCGCCACGGAGTGCGGTCAACACGCCGGCCACCACGGCCACTGCCGCGACCACGCACAAACCGCCCAGCGCGCCGCCCAACTCTGCAGATCGGAACTCCAGAACATCACCGGCTGAGCCAATTTCACCGGCTCTCCCCGGTTAGAGAACCGTGCTACCGGGCAGCACGGTTTGGAGATGTTGAACCGCGGAGTTCCACAGACCGATGATTCCCAACGCACCGGTGGCCACAAACTACCCCCCGCCGATCATCATCACACAAGGTCGGGCCGATGCACGGGGTCCAGCCCAGTCCGAACATCACGCCCAGCATCGGCGCCCCGGCGAGCCCCAGCACGGGAGCCCGATGGAAGCGGTATTCGGCGAAGGCGAGCCCGAGCAGGATCGTCAGCGCACCGAACACGCGGGTCAGCAGGTCTTGGTGCTGGCGTAGCAAGTCTCCGAGGCTGCCGAAGGCGGCACCGAGACAGACGAATACGACCGCCAGACCCAGGATGAAAAGCAGGCTGCCGGTCAGCACCCGCATGGTGTGATGGCCCTTCGCCCGCAGATCCACCGCGCTCATCCGGCCAGCAGCAGCGACCCGGACTGCACCTCAGCGCTGTGGCGACTGCGCGTTCGCGGCCTCGTCGGTGTGATCGGCGGTACCAGCGCAGGCACCAGCACCCAACCCGGCCGCCACGACCACGGCGGCCATCCGTACCCAAGGCCTGCGCCACGTGAACATCACCGCCACGACACCTCCAGGTCGACCCGACGTTCTGTACGAATAGTCGGGAAATTCCAGCCTCCGGTTCCCGCGAACCGGTGACGTCGAGGCGAGTACTCTGCCGGCAGGCGCATAGGTTGTGGACAACCCGTGAGTGGCGATGCGGGCCCCAGCCC
>JALYTS010000005.1 GCA_030854185.1 Actinomycetota bacterium
GACGGGTGTGACGGGTTTCCGCGAACCCGTCACACCCGTCACAAACCTGCTTGAAACGCACCTTCGAAGACCCGGCTCAGTTGTGACGGGTTCGCTCACGAAACCGGCGCCACCCATTGAGCCGAGCGTGCCGGCCGCTGGGCCGTCGATCGACCCGCCGCTGCGCGGGCGGCTCGAACCTTATGCAACTCGGGCACCGGCGCTGCGGTGGCGCGCACAGGGCGTCCGGAAGAAGGTGAGCGCCGCACGCGGCCACCGGCCGTCCTCCCGTCGTTCGCGCCGCTTCCATCGCCTCAGGCGTGACCGAATGGTCGAGACGATCCGCCACCGAGGTGACCCATATCTGGCGAAGTCGACCGCGACCACGCGTGCTCACCGTTGATTCCGGCGCAGGATGCCGCACATTTGCGCATACCGAGCCTGCCCGGCGTCGGTGACCGTGACCCGCCGTAGACCCCACCCATCCTCATCGGCCAGTGCGAGCAACCCGCAGTCGATCAGCCCAGCGAACGTCCTGGTCAGGTAACGCCCCATCGGATGGCCGTCATCGAGGTAGATCTCGCCCGACTTGGCCACCCCACGACCGAGGGCCCGCCGCAGCGCCAGCGCAGTGAGCAACTCAGGACGCAGCCCTTCCACCGACGCGGTACCCGTCATCGGTGACACGCGCCGCACACGGTCGCGACGCCGCGGGTCCGTTCCCTGGGGCGCGGTCTGCTCTTCCACGGCGTCCACCTCGGGTAGCGATCGCTGGGGGGCGTCACGGCCGGGGAACCGGCGTGCGTCGGGGCCGCACCGGGCCCCGGCCGTGACGCGGAAGCCCCGGCGGGCTTAGGGCAGCGCGGCACCGAGACTCCCCGCTCGTTCCCTCTCAGGTGGCGAGCTGAAATAATCGTGCACTAGGGGTGGTATCAGCGAAACGACGCAAGCCCGCCATCCCGCCGCCACAAGGACGCCCCGCCCAGGAGATGAAGTGATCGATCGGCCAGCACGGACACTGCTCGAACACCGCATCCGCCAGCGATGCATGACCTTCGAGGAGTTCATCGAGCACGCCGAAGCGTTCGCCCAGGACAATCACGAACCAGGCACCCTGAGCCTGCGGCACCTTCAGCGACTTGTCAGCGGCCGAGCTCTTGGACCGCTTCGTCCAGCCACTGTGCGGCTACTCGAAAGACTCTTCAACGAACCGATTACCGCACTCCTCGCCCCACCGAAGACCAAGACCGCGAACAAAGACGACGACCCCACTGCCGAACTGCGCCAATTACTCAACGCCGCTCGCCGCGTGGATCGCTCGACTATCAACCTGCTGCACCAACAACTCGACGGTATCCGCCGACTCGACCGGAAACTCGGCGCCATCATCGTCCGAGACGAACTTAAGACCAAAATCCACCAAGTCGAGCGGCTGGCCACACACAGTCTTGCTCCCGGTACCCGCGAACCACTCGCCGCGCTACTCTCCGAAATGCACACCCTCGCCGGATGGCAAGCACTCGATCTCGGCGAAATCAGCGATTCCTGGCAGCATTACGAACGATCTCGCTCCACCGCAGCCCAATCTGACTCCATCGCCCACGAATCCCACGCCGCCGCTGAACAAGCATTCGTCCTCATCGACGCCGGAGCAACCGGCGACGCCGTCGAGCTTCTCGGCAGCGCTCGACGGCGCGCGGACGCAACAACACCCCGCGTCCTGCGGGCATGGCTTGCCGCCGCGCACGGTGAAACCCTCGCCGCCCACGCAGACCGCACCGCCAGCTTGCACGCCTTCGATCAAGCGGCTCAACTGCTACCCGCCGGTCCGACCGAGGAGCGGCCTTATGTCGCTCTCGACACCGTCCACCTCGCCCGCTGGCGCGGGCATGCACTCGCCCGCTTCGGTGACCCCGACGCCATTGGCGTCCTGACTGACGCGCTAGCCCACCTTGACACATCGTTCGTCCGCGCCGAAACAGCGCTGCGCGTTGACCTCGCGATCGCCTTCGCCGCCACCGGAAATCCAACGGAAGCGCGGGATCACGCCGATCATGCAGCTCGGCTCGCCACACAGATCGGCTCTACCCGTCAGCGCCGCCGCTTGGCGAGCTACCTAGCGACCGTCCGCCGGCCAAACTAAGGCTGCGGAGTCGCACAGACGATCGACCCTGACCAGGCCAGCTCTTCGAGCCAAATCTCACCGAAGCCCGCCTCGACCGGGCGAACGTGGTCGGAACCCGCCGCTCCAGGGCTTCGGCGGCGGCACAATCAGACGGGCCGCATAACCCACTTCGCGGTCCGCCCGGCGCGGCGCCGGCTACTAGGGCGTAGCCGGTCAGCGGGATCTCTCGTTTGCCGCTGCGGGAGGTCCTCGGCGAGGTTCCGGTTCGCCCGAAGACAGGGTGGTAAGCAACAGGACGGACGGAAGTGTCATGCGAGATCGTGAGGTGCGCGAGCGACTCTGCCGCGATCTTCGGTCCTGGCATCCTGACCCGGACACCCTGTTCGTCGACGAACTCGATCTCGGCGGCCTGGTCCGTGTCGACGTCGCGGCGGTGAACGGCGAGCTGTGGGGCTACGAGATCAAGAGTGACCAGGACACGCTGCGGCGACTACCAGCACAGGTCGAGATCTACTCCAAGGTTCTGGACTTCGCGGCGCTGGTTGTGGCCGAGCGGCATCACGAGCACGCGTTGGGTCTGCTCCCGGACTGGTGGCACGTCTACACCGCTACCTCGGCCGCCGAGGGCGCGGTATTGACCGAGGCCCGCGTGGGCTGCCGCAACGTCGACGTCGACCCGTTGCATCTCGTCCAGCTGCTGTGGCGTGACGAGGCGCTCGCGGAGCTGATCGAGCGTGGTTTGGACCGTGGTGTGCGATCCAAGCCACGCCGTGCCGTGTGGCAGCGCCTTGTGGAAGTGCTTGAGCTGCCGGAGCTTCAGCGGGTGGTCAGGACCCGGCTGAAGTCGCGGGTGGGGTGGAGAGGTTCTCGGTGACGAATGTCAGATGGTGGTTGGTGCCGACGCGGCGCCACGTCTGCGGGCTGCCCCCGGTGGTGGCTCCGTGCGCGGTCTGGTCGATCCACGCGTCGCCAGCCGAGTAGTCTTGCCCGCAGAACTCGGGCGCGCTCGCGATCATCTGCGCGACCGGAATGGCGGCCGCACCGCCGAGGCTGCGCCCGCCGGTGCCCTTAAACAACCCACCCTTGGCGACCAGCCACTCACCGTCGATCGTGTAGCGGAGACCGGCGCTGATGCTCATCACCCTGGGGTCCACGTCCCCTGTGCTCGGGTCCGGGTGTGCAATGGCGTAGTCGCCGAACGCCGGGATGCACAACCCGGCGGCCACCGCCTCAGTGCGCACTTGGGAGAACAGGTGCCACTCCAGCCGCGGCAGACGAGTGAGCCGGTCTTTCGGGATCTGGCTCAAGTTCTCGGGGAACGAGCCGCCCGCCAGAGTGAGTGAGCGCCAAGCCTCCGCGTGCGGGAGGCTCTGCAAGGCCATGTTCGCCAGCTCCGCCGCCAGCTCGCTGCGCACCTCCACTCCCAGGTCGAGCACGAGATCAGTGTCGATGGGACCGACGCCGACACTGGCAAGCAGCTCGTCGAGAGCCTGCGCCCGTGACGGGCTGGTGGGCCAGTGGCGGGGCGAAAGCCGCACGCACGTGCCGATGCCGGTGTCCAGGTGCGCCCTCGCGGCCACTGCCGTGTGATCGGGGAACTGGCCTGGTCGGATGACGGGCACCAGGTGAAGACCCTCACGCGCGGCGCCGTCGATCACGGTCTGCACGGGGTCCTGGGCGTTATCGGGAACCGGCTCGTCGCTGAGGAAGACCGGATCGAGGAACGCCCGATCGGTGCCCCAGGCGGTGGCGATCTTCTTGCCGAGGCCGGACACGTGCTGTGCGGCGGTCTTGCTCGGCATGTCGGTCTCGAAGTCGAATGTGATCGGGTGGATTACGAATAAGGGGGTGAAGCCCGCCTTCACCTCGGCCGGAAGGTCGCCGAGTGCCGACAGCTCGCCCGCCTTGGTGGGCAGGATGGGGATGTAGTCTGTGGTCACGTGCAGTACCTCGCGATCGTCGCAGTGCGCTGGAAATGTGTCAGACAGTTACTTATCGTTACTGTCTGACACATTTTGGTGCCATCCGGCAGCAGATTACACGGCTGTTATTCGCGGTTAGTAACGGGCTTCGCAGCTGGGACACGCCACATCCAACCGACGCGATACCTCCGTCGGCGGGCGTGACCGGGATCCTCTAGTCCCGCTCGGCTGCTCGAATGGCAGCGACCGGCGGACGGGTCTCCGGAACGACCGATGAGCCGATGCCGCGTGATTCCATGCACGCGTGATATAGGCCCCCGTCGCTCCCTAATTTCCGAACCGGTGACGGGCGGCTGTGGATGGCGAAACATGAGTGACGGGCACGGTTGGTCGCGCTGCGCTAGCTGTCGACTGCCGAGGGTGACAAGTTAGGCACCTGGGCACAGCAAGCCTGGCGCCCGGAGGTTTCAATCTTCAATGCCTTGGACGCGGGCCTACCCGGGGACGGCTGTGGGGAAGGGTTCAGTCGCGACAGTGGCGCGGCGCCCACGGGTGACCTCGATAAGGCGTTCGTCCTTCAGTAGCGCCATAGCTCGATGTGCGGTGCCGACCGCGACTGTATGAGTTACGGCGAGTTCCGCGACAGTAGGCAACTGGTCGCCGGGCTTGAGCCGACCGGCCCGGATATCGTCGCGCAGCGACGCAGCGATCTTCTCGTATGGTCCGCGCGGCTGCTGGACGGCAACGGGTCTTGGCATGATGCCGGCCATCGTTGTAGCTGCGCGCCGATCGGCCTCATCGACCCAGGCTGCGTACACCTTGAGCGTGGTCGCGCCGCCGCTGCCGTGTCCTAGCCGACCGGCAACGGTGCGGAGATCCACGCCAGCGGCGACCAACTCGGTTGCCGAGTAGTGGCGCAAAGAATGTAGGCGGGTGCTACGCAGTTTGAGCTTGATCGCCATTCGGCGGTATCGCTGACTGATCGCCCTCGGGGCACACGGGGCGGAGCCGTCGGGAGCGGGGGAGAATACGAAGGCGTCGAGATTCACGGCGCATCCAAGGTCGGAGCAGCGCTGCTCCCACAGCTCCCGATGTTGGTTAAGCAACCCGAGCGTATGGGGATCGAGCGCGATCTTCCGCCGCTGCCCGGTCTTGGTGTCCTTCTCCTTGATCCCGGCCTTGGTCTGCGCGTTGCTGCGATGAATCCAGAGGATCGCACGGTCAGAGTCGACATGGCGCCACCGCAACGCAGACACCTCGCCACGGCGGGATCCGGTGATCATTGTCAACCAGAGCAGCAGACCCCACTCAGGGTCCGCCCACGCCGCGTTGAGCAACGCCGCCGCTTCTTCAGCGCTCGGCGGGTCAGGCTCAGTCCAACTCGGTGAGGGCGCTTTTGCCATCGCGGCCTTGTTCACGCCGAGGTGCTGCCAACGCACAGCGCGTTGGAGCGCACCACGGATGATGTAGTGAATTTTGCGGGTGGTGCTGGTGCTCAGCGGCCGGCAGACATGCCCCGCCGGGGGTCGTCCCGAGCATAGCTCGCGGCAGCGATGCAATCGCGCATAGAAACGCTCCAGCAGCTCCGCGTCGAGCTTGCTCGCCAGCATGTCGCCGAGGGTCGGGATGAGGTAGAGGCGAATCAGATCGTCGTAGCGCTCGCGGGTGGTGTCCTCTAGCTCGGCGACGTCGAGCCACTGGGCAATGGCCTGCCGGACGGTGATGGCCGTCTTCGGGTGCCGATCTTCGTCGACCTGGCTCTGAAGACGGGTCAGCGCTTGTTCCGCGCCACCATACGTCGTGGCCGTCTCGCGCAGGTACCGCTCCTTGCCGGTCAGCGGGTCGGTACCGGTGTAGACGATCGCCTGAAAGCTGCCGGACGGCAGGGTCCGGATGTGCCCGCGCGGTCGGCGTCGGCGTGGTGGCATGCGCGGACGGTAACAGAGTTCATTGCACGAACCCTTGCATGACAACGTGCTGGCCAACGGACGTCCTACATTTCCGCTGGTCAGAGATGGCGCCCCCGGCAGGATTCGAACCTGCGCCACCGCCTCCGGAGGGCGGTGCTCTATCCCCTGAGCTACGGGGGCATGCCGCAGGGGAGCTTACCGGTACTGACTACGCCCGCCCAAGCCAGGCGGTGCTCAGCTCGGCGGCGGTAATGGGTGCGCCCCGCGCTGGGCGATCAGCTGGGCCAGGTAGTCACTTTCGGCGTCCTGCGAGACGACGATCTTCTCAGCCAGGTTGCGCACCTGGGCGCTCTCGCCGTGCGCTGCGGTGTAGTTGGCCATCGGTGTGCCTCCCTGGTGGTGACGGAGCATCAGTTGCAGGAACAGCACGTCGAACTGGCCACCGCTCGACGCCTGAAGCTGTTGCAGGTCGGCCGCCGACGCCATCCCCGGCATCGTCGCCACCCCGGTGGTGCCCGATCCGGTGCCGTGCGCCATCCCCGGCATTGGCGGGGCATCAGTCATCCAGGTCATGTACCGGCCGGTGGGCAGTGGCGGGGCGTTCCACAGACTCAACCAGCCCTGCATCTGACCGATCTGTTGAAGCTGGTTGGTCTCGATGTCAAAGGCGATCAACTTGATCGCCGGGTCGGTGCTGCGATCCCGGGCCAGGCCGGCCATCTGCACCGCCTGGCGGTGGTGCACCGACATGTCCTGGGCGAAGCCGACGTCCACCGCACCGCCCCTGAGCTGCGCGGTCCCACCCGCGAGAAACATGCCCAACGCCGCCCCGAGCAGCAGCACCGCGAGCAGCGCACCGGCGCGGACAAACAGTCGGATCCAGGGTGCCTGAGGCTGCGTGGTAGCGGCTGCGGTCTCAGCGCTGGTCTGGTCCATGCCGCCCGGGTCGGTCTCGGTGAACGTCTGCCCCATAGCGTGGTTCACCCACCTGCGGGTAGGCTGGGTGTCGACTGCGTACCGCCCGGAGCGGTCGGTGCGTCCCCGGCGTTGGGCGCAACGCCGCGGCCACCGCCGTAGTTCATCGGAATGGCGCCCGGACCGGGTGGCGTGGCGACGAACGGTGGCGGCTTCGCCGGATCGAACAGGCCGGGGAGCTCGTCGCAGCTGGCGCCGACCTCAGGGTAGGTGTACTGGTTGAGCCGCAGGGACTGGATGAACTGGTCGATCCGTTTGTCGGCGGGATTGCTCAGCTTGAGCTGGTGTCCCCAGGACTGCAGGGCGATCGGCGAGTCCAGGCCCGGGTAGGGCGACAGCATGAGATAGTTCGAGCCCTGCACCCGATCCTGCAGTGACTGCAGCGCCGCACCGTTGATCTTGCTGGGGTTGTAGGCGATCCATACCGCGCCGTGTTCGAGGGCGTGGACCATATTCTCGTCGCGCACGGCCGTCGCGTAGACGACGCCGTTGCAGGCCGCCCAGGTTGCGTCATGCGGACCACCGAAGGGCGGGCTGTGGTCGTAGGCCACTCGCTTGTCGGGGCCGATGTGCCCGCGGTTGGCCGACCCGTAGTTCTGGATGACAATCCCCTTGATGTGCGCCGAGGGGTCCTTGTCGCTGGCCGTGGGGGTGAAGGTGCGACGGCCCTCATACTGGAGGTACAGGTAGCCGAAGATGCCGACCGCGAACACCAGTACGGTCAGCACCGCCACTACCGTGCCCCACGGCCTCGGTCTGGTCGCCGTCACGACCGAACGGGCGTTACGCACCGACTTGCTGGTCTTGCCACTGGGCATGCTGGCCGGTCCTCGCTCAATGGTCTTCGCTCAGCTATGATCGCTTAGCTGTGTTCGCTCATTCGGGGTCTGCTGCCAGAGCGCGGCGTCAGTGTAAGGACTCCCCGGCAGGGGCGACTGCGCCCGGGTCCCCACACTGGTTGCCCGGATGGGCGCGGTACCTCCCTAGACTCGCAGGCGTGACTCCCGCTGCGCTCGCCGACCTGGTCCGGTCCGTCGCCCACGATGTGCTGACCGGCCGTGGTCTGGACCCCGTCGTGCTTCCGGCGACGGTGTCCATCGAACGCCCGCGGGTCCCCGACCACGGCGACTATGCGACCAATGTGGCGTTGCGGACCGGGCCGAGGGTAGGAGTGGCACCGCGGGAGTTCGCCGGCTGGCTGGCGCACGCGCTGGACCAGCGCCGTGAAGTGCGCTCCGCGGAGGTCGCCGGACCCGGTTTCCTCAACCTGCGGCTGGCCCCCGACGCGCAGGGCGACATTGTCGCGCAGGTGCTCGCCGCCGGGGAGCGTTTCGGTGCTCCTCAAGGCCGGCCGACCCCCCGGTTGGCCGGCCTTGAAGAGCTACCAACCGTCCGCGAAGCGCAGTACGTGCACGCCAGGCTGGCGGCGCTGGCCCGCAACGCATCCGATCTCGGGATCAGCTACCAGGGCGCCCAGCTCGCGCTGCTCGAGCACGAGCTGGAGGGTGAGTTGATCCGCACGCTGGGTGAGTTCCCGCGCATCGCGGCCGCGGCGGCGGCAGCGGCGGCGTCGGGGAACACCGACCCCCGCGCGCCGCACCGGGTAGCCCGTTACCTCGAGCAGCTGGTCACGGCTTATCACCGGTTCGACGGTAGCTGCCGGGTGCTGCCGATGGGCGATGAGCAACCGGGGCCGCGCCACGCCGCGCGGCTGGCGTTGTGCGAGGCGACCCGCCACGTGCTGGCCAACGGCCTGGGCCTGCTCGGGGTCAGCGCACCGGAGCGGATGTGAGGGCGCATCCGGCCGGACCGCGCCACGCCGACGTGCTGGCCCGTTCCTCCACCGCGGGTCCGTGTCCAACGGGCCCGGCCGACCTGAACGTGCTGCACCCCGCGGTGTGGCCGCGCGGGGCGCACCGCGGTGATGACGGCGCGGTGCGGCTGGCCGGCGTCGAGGTCGGCGAGCTCGCGGAAACCTACGGCACCCCGCTTTTCGTGGTGGACGAGGCGGACTTCCGGGCCCGCTGCGCCGAGCACGCTGCCGCCTTCGGCGCGCCCGAGCGGGTGCACTACGCGGCCAAGGCATTCCTGTGCTCGGAGATCGCTCGCTGGGTCGCCGAGCAGGGGCTGAGCCTGGATGTGTGCACCGGCACCGAGCTCGCCGTCGCACTGCACGCGGGTTTCCCCGCGCACCGGATCGCGATGCACGGCAACAACAAGTCCTCCGACGAGCTGGCCGCCGCCGTCGTCGCCGGACTCGGCGCGGTGGTGCTCGACTCCTTCCTGGAGATCGCCCGGCTGGACGACATCGCTCGCCGCCACGGCGTGACACAGCCGGTGCTGATCCGAGCGACGGTGGGCGTCGAGGCGCACACCCACGAGTTCATCGCCACCGCGCACGAAGACCAGAAGTTCGGGTTCTCGTTGGCCGCCGGAGACGCCGCCGAAGCCGTCCGCCGGGTGCTCAAATCCGAGGGCCTGCGGCTGGTGGGGCTGCACAGCCACATCGGCTCGCAGATATTCGACGCCGACGGCTTCGAGCTTGCGGCACACCGGATGGTCGCGCTGCTCGCAGCGATCCGGGACGAGCACGGGCCCGACGCCATCTCCGATATCTCCATCCTGGATCTCGGCGGTGGCCTGGGGATCGCCTACACCGCGGAAGACGATCCGCCGCGACCGGCCATGCTGGCGGACCATCTGCGGGCCGTCGTGGACGCTGGGTGCCGGGCGGTCGGCTTGCCCACCCCCGAGCTGGTCGTCGAGCCGGGCCGGGCGATCGCCGGACCGGGCACAGTGACCCTGTACGAGGTGGGCACGACGAAGGACATCACCGTGGTGGCATCGACGCGGCGGCGTTACGTGTCGGTGGACGGTGGGATGAGCGACAACGTGCGCACCGCGCTCTACGACGCGAGCTACGACTGCCGGTTGGTGTCGCGCCGCTCCGAGGCGGAGGGCGCGCTGTCCCGGGTGGTCGGCAAGCATTGCGAGACCGGTGACGTGGTGGTCCGGGACTGCTGGCTTCCAGACGACCTGGCCCCGGGTGATCTGGTGGCTGTCGCCGGGACCGGGGCGTACTGCTACTCGATGTCCAGCCGGTACAACCTGGTGCCGCGCCCGGCGGTCGTTGCGGTGCGCGACGGCGCCCACCGGCTGCTGCTTCGCCGGGAGACGTTGGCCGACCTGCTGTCCCTGGAGGTCTCGTGACCAGACCTGTCGGGCGGCAGGCCTGCTCGCCGGGCCGACCCATCGGCGTCGCCTTGTTGGGCTGCGGCACCGTGGGCAGTGAGGTGCTGCGGCTGCTCACCGATCAGTCCGCGGAACTCGCCGCGCGCGTCGGGGCAACGGTCCAGCTGGTCGGGGTAGCCGTGCGGCGCCCGCGGCGCCATCCCGAGGTGCCCGCCGAACTGCTCACCACCGACGCTGCCGAGCTGATCAACCGCGACGACGTCGACGTCGTGATCGAGGTGATCGGTGGCATCGAACCGGCCCGGCCCCTGCTGCTGGCCGCGTTGCGCACCGGGCGCGGCGTCGTCACCGCCAACAAGGCGCTGCTCGCCGAGTGCGGGCCGGAGCTGTACGCGGCAGCCGACGCCGCCGGTACCGACCTGTATTTCGAGGCGGCGGTAGCCGGGGCGATCCCGCTGTTGCGCCCGCTGCGGGAGTCGTTGGCCGGGGACCGGATCACCCGGGTCACCGGCATCGTCAACGGCACGACCAACTTCATCCTGTCCTCCATGGACAGCTCCGGGGCCGGCTATGCCGAGACGCTGGAGGAGGCCGGCGCCCTGGGCTACGCCGAGGCCGACCCGACCGCTGACGTGGACGGCTATGACGCCGCATCCAAGGCCGCCATCCTCGCGTCGCTGGCCTTTCACACCAGGGTGACCAGCGCCGACGTCTACCGGGAGGGTATCGCTGAGGTCTCCGCCGCGGACATTCTCGCCGCCCGGCAGCTCGGTCGCACGGTCAAGCTCCTGGCGATCTGTGAGCGGGTCGTCGACTCAAGCGGTACCGAGGCGGTCTCGGCCAGGG
The DNA here is from genome assembly GCA_030854185.1 of Actinomycetota bacterium. Lineage (GTDB taxonomy): Bacteria > Actinomycetota > Actinomycetes > Mycobacteriales > Pseudonocardiaceae. The sequence goes on from JALYTS010000005.1 coordinate 10,950, forward strand.
TCTACCCGGCGATGATTCCCCGCTCGCACCCGCTGGCCACGGTGGCCGGCGCGTACAACGCCGTGTTCGTCGAGGCGGACGCGGCCGGTGCGCTGATGTTCTACGGCCAGGGCGCCGGCGGGGCACCGACCGCCAGTGCGGTGCTCGGCGATCTGGTGGCCGTGGCCCGCAACCGGGTGGCGGGCGGTTACGGGCCGCGCGAGTCCGCCTACGCCGACCTGCCGATCCAGCCGATGGGCGACACCCCGACCGCTTATCACGTCAGTCTCGAGGTGGTGGACCGCCCTGGGGTGCTGGCGCAGGTGGCGCAGGTCTTCGCCGAGCACGAGGTGTCCATCATGGCGGTGCGCCAGACCGGCCGCACGCCAGACCGTGTGACGGCGGGCGGCGCCGGGGCGAACCTGGTGATCGTCACGCACAGCGCGCCGGACGCCGCGCTGCGCTCCACAGTGGACAAGCTTGCCGGACTGGACGCGGTTCGCGACGTGGTCAGCGTGATGCGGGTGGAGGGTGAGGTCACGTGATACCGCAGGTGGCGGCGGGCCGAGCGTGGCCAGGAGTGATCGAGGCCTACCCGGACCGGATCCGGGTCAGCCCCGGCGCCCGGGTGGTGACCCTGCACGAAGGCGGCACCCCGCTACTGCCTGCTCCGGTGTTGTCCGAGCGCACCGGTTGCGAGGTGCTGCTCAAGGTCGAAGGCGGCAACCCCACCGGGTCCTTCAAGGACCGGGGGATGACCATGGCGGTGACCGAAGCGCTGGCCCGCGGCGCTGAAGCAGTGCTGTGCGCCTCGACCGGCAACACCGCCGCCTCAGCCGCCGCCTACGCGGCCCGCGCCGGGATCCCCAGCGCCGTGTTGGTGCCCCAGGGCAAGATCGCACTGGGCAAGCTCGCGCAGGCCACCGCCTACGGCGCGCGGATTCTGGCTGTGGACGGCAATTTCGACGACTGCCTGGAGCTAGCCCGCAAGACCGCCGCCGACTACCCGGTGACCGCGCTGGTCAACTCGGTGAACCCGGTTCGGCTGCAGGGGCAGAAAAGCGCCGCGTTCGAAATCTGTGACGTGCTCGGACGGGCGCCCGATGTGCACTGCCTGCCGGTCGGTAACGCCGGCAACATCACCGCCTACTGGCTGGGTTACACCGAGTATCACAGTGACGGGTTGGTGGCGGGTCGGCCGCGGATGTTCGGCTTCCAGGCCGCTGGCGCCGCCCCGCTGGTGCACGGCGCGCCGGTGCTGAAACCCGACACCATCGCCACCGCTATCCGGGTCGGCAACCCGGCGTCCTGGGACGCAGCGATGCGGGCCCGCAACGAGTCCGGTGGGCTGTTCGAGGCGGTCACCGACGAGCAGATCCTTACCGCCTACCGGTTGCTTGCCGGGCAGGAAGGGGTGTTCGTCGAACCGTCCTCGGCCACCTCGGTGGCGGGTTTGTTGCGAGTCGTCGACGATGGTCGGCTCCCTCGCGGTTCGCTGGTGGTCTGCACGGTCACCGGCCACGGGCTCAAGGACCCCGACACCGCGCTGCGCGACGCGCCCGAGCCCGAACTCACCTCGGTCGACCCGGCCGCGGTGGCCGCCGCTCTGGATCTTTCTTGAGCCCTCCGGTGGTGCGGGTCCGGGTACCCGCGTCCACGGCGAACCTCGGACCTGGCTTCGATGCCCTCGGGCTGGCGCTGGCCCTCTACGACGAGGTCGAGGTGACGCCGGCGGCGTCCGGTCTGCGAGTCGAAGTGCACGGTGAGGGCTCCGGTCAGGTGCCCACCGACGAAGAGAACCTGGTGGTACGCGCACTGCGAGCGGCGTGCACACGGTGCGGTTACCGGCCCGACGGGCTCGTGCTGCACTGCCACAACAGCATTCCGCACTCCCGGGGATTGGGCTCCTCAGCGGCGGCTGCGGTCGCCGGGGTGCTGGCCGGTTATGCGCTTGCGGGAATGCAACCGGACGAGGCGGCGTTGGACCTGGCGGCAGGGTTTGACGGGCATGGCGATAATGCCGGTGCCAGCCTGCTGGGTGGTCTGGTGATCTCTTGGCGCGACGAGCAGTGCTTTCGAGCAGTGCGTCTGGAGCCCCATGCGGATCTGGCGCCGGTGCTGCTGGTGCCGGCGGAGACGTCGGCTACCGAGGTCACCCGTCGGCTACTGCCCGACAAGGTGCCGCACGCCGATGCGGCATTCACCGCCGGGCGAGCGGCGTTGCTGGTGCACGCGTTGACGGCCGCGCCGCAGCTGCTGCTGGCCGCTACCGAGGACCGGTTGCATCAGTCTTACCGGCGAGCGGCCTACCCGGCGACGGGTCGGTTGCTCGGCGCGTTGCGCTCTGCCGGGGTTGCCGCCGCCGTGTCGGGTGCCGGGCCGGCGGTGCTGGCGTTGCCAGCCCCTGGCCAGGCACTGACCGTGGTGAACACTGCCGGTTTCACCCAGTTTCCGCTCGACGTCGCCCGCGCCGGTGCCACTGTCGAACAGGGGTGATCCACCCATCCGCGGGCCGGTTGTTGCCGCGATGGCGCTGGACCGATAGTCTCAGTGGCGTCCAGACACCGTGTGCACGGGCGCCGGTGCCGCGTTCGGGTTCCTCTCACCCGGACAATTAATCTCCCGCCCTCCAGTTACGTGGTAGCGGGAAGGCTGGCACCCAGGCTCTTGCCACAACTGGACATGTCCCGTGCCGTCGGCTCGAACCGATGCTTTTGGGTACGCGAGCCTCCCGCACCGGATCATGCGCCGTCCGCATACCGCCGGACGGTGAACAGGCTGGCCCGAGCTACGTCCCGGGTCGGTTAGGAAGGACCTGCGTGAGCGATATCAACCTGTTGGGCAGCGACGTTGTCGCTGCGGAATCTTCGGACCAGCGCCCAGCCGACCAAGCTGGCAACGCTGCGCCGGCTTCGGGCAACGGGGCGTCGCCGCGTCGCCGTGCCGGGCTGTCTGGAATGGTGATGGCGGAGTTGCGCCAGATGGCTGGCCAGATGGGCATCTCCAACATCGCCGGTATGCGTAAAAACGACTTGATCTCCGCGATCAAAGAACGCCAGGGCGACGTCCCCGGGCAACGGCGGGCGACCACTGAACAGCTCCCGCTCGACACCCCGGTGGCCCAGACCGCCACCCAAACGAGTGGCCACACTGGTGCCCCGACCGTGTCAGTTCAGGTCGATGCCCCACCAGTCGAGCAGCACATCGCTCCCGCCGTCGCGTCGGCTTCCGTCGTGCCGGATCGGCCCGAGTCGGGTCGCGTGGAGTCGCTGACCTCCGTTGAGGCGATTGCCCCGGATCAGCAGAGCCGGTCTCAGCAGGGCCAGGGTCAGCAAGACCGTGATCAGCAGGACCGGGACCAGCCGGACGGGGACGTCGACGGTGCTGACCGGTCCCGCAACCGGCGCCGGCGTCCGGTCCGTGGCGGTGAGGTAACTCGCTCCCAAACCAACCAGACCCAGGGGAATCAGATTCAGGGGAATCAGACGCTGGGTAATCAGACCCAGGGTAATCAGACCCAGAGCAATGGGTTCCAGGGCAATCAGATGCACGGTGATCAAGCCCAGGTTGATCAGACCCCGGGCGGCTCCAACCACAGTCAGAATGCGAGCCAGCAGGTCAGCCAGAATGCGGCCGGCCAGAGCGGGCCGCGCGGCGGAGGTGACGATGACGATGAGGCCGGCCGCCGCCGTGGCCGGCGTTTCCGCGACCGCAATCGCCGCAACCGCAATGATCGCGGTGTCGACCGTGGGCCCGACCGCGGCCCGGACCGCGGACCGGACCGCAGCAGCGACCGCCGAGACGGTGGGGAGCTGGAAGTCCGCGACGACGACGTGTTGCTGCCCGTCGCGGGAATCCTCGACGTGCTCGACAACTACGCGTTCGTCCGCACGTCGGGCTACCTTTCCGGGCCGAACGACGTGTACGTGTCGCTGTCGCTGGTCCGCAAGTACTGGCTGCGCCGGGGTGACGCGATCACCGGCGCAGTGCGCCAGCCTCGCGATGGCGAGCAGCAGCGGCAGAAGTTCAACCCGCTGGTCCGGGTCGACAGCATCAACGGTTTGGACGTCGAGCAGGCCAAACAGCGCCCGGAGTTCACCAAGCTGACCCCGTTGTACCCCAACGAGCGGTTGCGGCTGGAAACCGAGCAGAACGTGTTGACCACCCGGGTGATCGACTTGATCGCGCCGATCGGGAAGGGTCAGCGGGCGTTGATCGTCTCGCCGCCCAAGGCGGGCAAGACGATGATCCTGCAGGCGATCGCCAACGCGATCACCACCAACAACCCGGAATGCCACCTCATGGTCGTGCTCGTCGACGAGCGGCCAGAGGAGGTCACCGACATGCAGCGGTCGGTGAAGGGTGAGGTCATCGCCTCGACCTTCGACCGCCCGCCGTCGGACCACACCACGATCTCGGAGCTGGCCATCGAGCGGGCCAAACGGCTGGTGGAGATGGGTCACGACGTCGTCGTGCTGCTGGATTCCATCACTCGGCTGGGCCGGGCCTACAACCTGGCGGCACCGGCATCCGGCCGGATCCTGTCCGGTGGCGTGGACTCCACAGCGCTGTACCCGCCGAAGCGGTTCTTGGGCGCGGCCCGCAATATCGAGGATGGCGGCTCGCTGACCATCTTCGCGACGGCGCTGGTCGAGACCGGGTCGACGATGGACACCGTGATCTTCGAGGAGTTCAAGGGGACCGGTAACTCCGAGCTCAAACTCGACCGCAAGATCTCCGACAAGCGAATCTTCCCGGCCGTCGATATCAACCAATCCAGTACCCGCAAGGAGGAGCTGCTGCTGTCCCCCGACGAGCTGGCCATCTATCACAAGCTGCGGCGGGTGCTGTCTGGGCTGGAGACTCAGCAGGCCATCGACCTGGTGCTGGACCAACTCCGCAAGACCCGGACCAACATCGAGTTCCTGATGCAGGTGTCGAAGTCGACAGCCGGCAACGGCACCAACTGAGCAGGCAGGCCGACTGAGCAGGCAGACCGACTGAGCAGGCAAGCCGACTGAACGGGCGGGTGGCCGAGGGCACCGGCGGTTGCGCCGACCTCGGCCAGGTCACGGCGCTGGCCCTGGTCAACTACGGTCATTACACCTCGATGCGGGTCGACGACCAGCGGGTACGGGGTTTGACCCTGCACCTGGAACGCTTGATGCGGGACTGCCGCCGCGTCTTCGATGCCGACCTGGACCCCGACCGGGTCCGGCATCTCGTCCGGCGCACGCTGGCCGGCACGGCCGGATCGGTCGTGGTCCGGGTGACCGTGTTCGATCCCGACCTCGGGCTTGGGCATCCCGGAGCCGACGCCGAGCCGCAGCTGCTGGTCACCACCCGACCGGCCGCGATGGCACCGCTGCCCGCATTGCGGCTGCAGTCAGCCCAGTACTGCCGAGAGCTGCCTGAGGTCAAACATGTGGGGCTGTTCGGCTCGCTTCGGTGGCGGCGTGTCGCACAGCGCAATGGCTTCGACGATGCGCTGTTCACCGACGCGCAGGGCGCCATCTCCGAAGCGGCCACATCGAACCTCGGTGTCGTGGATGGCGATCGGATCGTCTGGCCCGAGGCGGACTGCCTTCACGGCGTGACGATGAGTCTGATCAACCAGGCCCGGCAGGTCCATGTCGCCACCGAGCCGGTCACTCTCAGCGATCTGGCCGGCGTGGACGCGGTGTTCGCCACCAACGCCGCAGTCGGTGTCCGCTCCGTCAGCGCGGTCGACGGTATCCAGTGGGCGAACGAGCATCCTGCGCTGGATATCCTGCGCAGGCAGTACGCTGATATCCAGCCCGAGCTGTTGTGACAGAGAGATCAGCAGGCGGGAACATCGCGGCACCACTGACGGTTACACTGTCACGGCTCAGTGCTCTCCAGAGCCAGTGCACAGTCCGGCTCCGGTTCACCCCGCGTCCGCAGAACAGGGGACCCGGCGGCCATGAAGAGAGGGACATCCATGAAGCAGGGCATCCACCCGGAGTATGTCGAGACGCAGGTCACCTGCGGTTGTGGCAGCTCCTTCGTTACTCGCAGCACCAAGCGCGACGGCCAAATCAACGTCGAGGTGTGCTCTAGCTGCCACCCCTTCTACACCGGCAAGCAGAAGATCCTGGATACCGGTGGCCGGGTGGCGCGCTTCGAGAAGCGCTACGGCAAACGGCAGAAGTGACGCGCCGAAAGAGTCCGAAAGAGTAAGGTCGCTGTATCGAGTGGGGATCGACACGGGTAGGGATCGGTGACACGGCGTGGACACCGCGGCAGTGAAGGCGCTGCTGGTTGCGCACGCCGAGCTGGAGCATCAGCTCGCTGATCCAGGGTTGCATGATGATCCCGACACGGCTCGTAAGGTAGGGCGGCGATACGGTGAGTTATCCCGCATTGTGCGGGCGGTTCGTGAGCTGGATCAGGTCCGTGGCGACGTCGAGGCCGCCCGCGAGCTCGCCGCCGAGGATCCGGCCTTCGCCGCTGAGGCTGACGCCCTCGCGGACCGCGTCCCGCAGTTGGAAACCGAGCTAGCCGACCTGTTGCTGCCCCGCGACCCGCACGACGACTCCGACGTGGTGATGGAGATCAAGTCAGGGGAGGGCGGCGCGGAGTCCGCGCTGTTCGCCGGGGATCTGCTGCGGATGTACCTGCGGTACGCCGAGCGGCACGGCTGGCGGGCTGAGGTCCTCGACGCCACCGAGTCCGACCTGGGCGGCTACAAGGACGTCACGGTTGCGGTGAAATCCGCACAGTCCGGTGTATGGGAGCGGTTGAAGTTCGAGGGTGGGGTGCATCGGGTGCAACGCGTCCCGGTCACCGAATCGTCTGGTCGGATTCACACCTCGGCGGCGGGGGTGCTGGTCTACCCAGAACCAGACGACGTCGAGATCGAACTTGAGGACAAGGATCTGCGCATCGACGTCTACCGCTCCTCCGGTCCCGGCGGGCAGAGCGTCAACACCACCGACTCCGCGGTGCGCATCACCCACCTTCCGACCGGGACCGTGGTGTCCTGCCAGAATGAGAAGTCGCAGATCCAGAACCGGATCCGGGCGACCGCGGTGTTGCGGGCCCGGCTGCAGGCGCTGGCCGAGGAGAAAGCCCAGCAGGAGGCCTCCGAGCAGCGCCGCTCCCAGGTTCGTACGGTGGACCGCTCCGAGCGGGTGCGCACCTACAACTTCGCGGAGAACCGGATCGCCGACCATCGCGTCAACTACAAGGCCTACAACCTCGATGCGGTGCTCGACGGGGACCTCGACGGGGTGCTGGACGCGCTGATCGGGGCGGATCGTGAGCTGCGCCTGCGGGGCTCGTGAGCAGACAACCGTTGCGCCTGGCGGTTCTCGAGGCGCAACGAATCCTCACTGACGCCGGGGTGGAGTCTCCGCGGGTGGACGCCGAACTGCTCGCGGCGCACGTGGTCGGCGTGCCGCGAGGGCGGTTGCCGATGGTTCCGCTAGTCGACTCGTCGGTGGTCGAGGCGTTGCGACTGCTTGTTTCTCAGCGCGCCAAGCGGGTGCCCCTGCAGCACCTCACCGGGACGGCCCCGATGGGCCCCATCGAAGTCGCGGTGGGACCGGGGGTGTTCATCCCGCGCCCGGAGACCGAAGTGCTGCTGACCTGGGGTCTGGCCGCACTCGATGGTGTGACGCAGCCGCTTGTGGTCGATCTCTGCACCGGCTCCGGTGCGCTGGCGCTAGCGGTGGCGCACGCCAGGCCCGATGCGCAGGTCCACGCCGTCGAACGGGACCCGGTGGCGCTGAGCTGGGCGCGGCGAAACGCCGACACGCTGGCCGCGGCCGGCGACACGCAGGTGGCGCTGTACGCCGGTGACGTCGCCGATCCCGGACTGCTCAGCGCGCTGGAGGGAATGGCGCATCTGGTGCTGTGCAACCCGCCCTATGTTCCGGTGGACGCGTTGCTGCCACCCGAGGTGGCCTGGCACGAGCCGCCGGCGGCCCTGTTCGCCGGCGACGATGGTCTCGCGGTGATCCCCGACGTGGTGCGCACCGGAACCAGGCTGCTCCGCGAGGGCGGCAGTATCGCGATCGAACACGACGACTCGCACGCGGTGGCCGTCCCCGCGTTGCTCGCCGCCCGGCGGGTGCTCACCGACGTGGCAGACCACGTCGACCTCAATGGCCGGCCACGGTTCGCCACCGCCCGGCGGGCGACCATGATCAGCCCACAGCTTCCGTCTCATTGAGGTTATTGAGCGTCTCCCGTGCGAAATCCGCCACCTCCTTCATGCCAATGGCGTTGGGGTGCACGGGCGCGGCCGGGCTGGTGGGAACGGTCCCTTCCACCCATTTCGTCCCCGGCAGCTTGCACGCGTCGTGGCCCAGCGAGCCTCCGTAGGAGTCGACGAATGCCGCGCCGTGGCTGAATGCCTGGTCGGCCAGCATGGTGTTGAATTTTTGTTCCAAGCCGTCTAAGTACGGTACGTCACCGCGGGCGACCGGGAACACCGGAAAGCATCCGACCGCCGGCGGCAGGATCCGCAGGTATCCCACCAGCAGCACTGTCGCGTGCGGCGAGCGGGCCCGGATACCGTCGAGCACCCGCGCGACCTTGGGTGCCGTCTCGGCGATGCGCTGTGCGTAGAAATCTCCGCCGCCGGCGGCGGCCTCTCGTTGGCAGGGATTGCCGAAGGGATCGGTGGCACTGACCCGGGCGCAGGTGAAGATGATTTCCGTGAACCCGAGGTCGTTGCCACCGATGGTCAGCGTGACGAGGTCGGTGTCCCGGCGCAGGGCGTCGAACTGTGGCGGGTTGATGCCCAGGGGAACCGTCTGCGTCGCCGTCATGTCGACGGTCTTCGCGCCGCTACAGCTCACATCGGTGTAGTCGTGGATCTGCAGTGTCCGGGCGAGCAGCGCAGGGTAGTTGTTGGTGGACCGCTCACAGCCGATCGGATCGATTCGCTGCACCGGGATCACCGGGCCGGCGGTGTAGGAGTCACCGAGCGCCACATAGCGCTTTGGCGATGTGCCGATGGCGGCGCTCGAGCTGCCCGGGAACGCCAGCAGCGCCAGCACGGTCGCCGCGGCAGCGAGGACGGTAGGGCGATACGCGAGACTGCGACACACGAGACTGCGACACACGAGCAAGGGCGGCCTCCGTAGGGATCGGAGACGGATCGTGCCTTCTTGATCACGTGCTGTCAACGCCGGTCGGGAATCCCGGCTCGTCGTGGGCCGTCCCCGCCGTGGGATGTCCCCGTCGTGGGATGTCCTAGTGTTCCGATCCGTGAGCACTGTTTATGACTGCGCGCTGCCGGAGAGCCGAATCGCCGGGCTGACCGCGGCGGCGGGTGCGGTCCGGGCCGGTCAACTTGTGGTACTGCCCACCGACACCGTCTACGGGCTGGGTTGCGACGCGTTCTCCGCGACGGCTGTACAGGGGCTGCTGGCCGCGAAGGGGCGGGGCCGGGCCATGCCGGTCCCGGTGCTGGTGGGTTCCTGGTCCACGGTGGACGGCCTGGTGCTGGGTGTTCAAGCGCGGGTGCGGGCGCTGATAGAGGCGTTCTGGCCCGGCGGGCTGTCGTTGGTGCTGCCGCACGCGCCGTCGCTGAGCTGGGATCTGGGCGATACCCGGGGGACCGTCAGCCTGCGGATGCCGTTGCACCCGGTCGCCCTCGAACTGCTCCGCGAGGTGGGTCCGATGGCGGTGTCGAGCGCGAACCGCTCCGGCCAGCCGCCGGCGACCACCGTCGCGCAGGCCCGCGAGCAGCTCGCCGAGCGGGTACCGGTGTATCTCGACGGCGGGACCGCCGGCGAGATGGCCTCCACCATCATCGACCTCACCGCTGACGAACCCGTGGTGCTCCGGGAGGGCACGGTGACCGCCGCCCAGATCAGCGAAGTCCTCGGCCAGACCGTCCAGATTCAGTGATCACCTAGATTCAGTGATCACCAATTGGGAAGATCCAGCCGCGGTGAGCGCGGCTGATTCTGCCAAAATGGCGATCACGCGGAACGACGACCGCGCCGGCGCATCTCAACATCGTGTAACTGGACTGGTACCTGCGCCGGCAATCCGGTGTGATCAGCTGCGCGCAAGCGCGGGCGGCCGGGCTGAGCCAGGACGTGGTCGATCGCCGCATCGCCGCAGGGCGGTGGGAACGGCTACACCCCGGCATTTACCTTGCTGCTGATCATCCCTACACCGATGAGGTCCGGATGCGGGCGGCCGTGTTGTGGGCCGGTAAGGATGCGGTAGCACATGGCGCATCCGCCGCTTGGTGGCATGACCTCGGTCCGAGCTTGCCGGCAACCGTGGAGGTGACGGTCCGGCGCAGTCGGAACCTCGGCAAGCAACCCGGTGTGTCGGTACGCCGACGCGACCTGCCTTGCCCCGGGTGGGCCTGGCACATGACGGCCGACCGGTTCGTCGCCGACCGACGACGGCAGAACGCCTTGGTGAACGCGCGGTGGACGGTCCTGCGATTTACCTGGCACGACCTGGATGCTCGTCCCGACGACGTCCTCAACGAGATCCGCGTGGCCCTCACTATCAAGTGATCACTGTTTCGGAAGAATCAACCGCGATGAGCGCGGCTCATTCTTCCGAAACGACGATCACCGGAGCGCGGCGCTACTGCGGTTGGGCTACCGGGGGAGCGCAACCGGCGCGGGGCTAGCCTGCCCACGTGGGACCTGTCCCCGTGTCATCTGGACTGCCGCTGCGGGAGTACCTGCTGGTCGGCCTCACCACTGCGGTGGTGACCTTCCTGCTGACCGGATTGGTGCGGATGCTGGCAATCCACACCGGTGCGGTGGCGACGCCCCGCGAGCGCGATGTGCACCGCGCCCCGATCCCGCGGCTGGGTGGGGTGGCGATGTACGGCGGAATCCTCGGCGGCGTCCTGCTGGCTCACCAGCTGCCCGTGCTGCGCAGGTCCTTCGAGTTCTCCGGGGACATCGTGGGGGTGCTGGTCGCCGGCGGCATCATCATGCTGCTCGGCGCCCTGGATGACCGGTTCGAGCTGGATTCGCTCACCAAGTTCGCCGGGCAGGTCACCGCCGCCGGGGTGCTGGTGCTCTATGGCGTGCAGTGGTTCATCTTCTGGGTGCCGTGGAACGGTGGTGCCGGCTCGGTCGGCTCGGTCCTCGTTCTGGGGCAGGACCAGGCGGTGTTCGTCACCGTCGCACTCGCGGTGGTGCTGGTCAACGCGATGAACTTCGTAGACGGGCTGGACGGGCTGGCCGCCGGAATCGGGCTGATCGCGGCGGTCGCCATCGGGGCGTTCACGCTGCAGCTGCTGTACCGGTCGGGCGGTAGCGTGTCGGTGTACCCGCCGACGTTGATCGCCGCCCTCATTGCCGGCGCGTGCCTGGGCTTTCTGCCGCACAATTTCCAGCCTGCGCGGATCTTCATGGGTGACTCCGGAGCGATGCTCATCGGCGTGATGCTGGCCGCGGCGTCCACCAGCGCGTCCGGCCGGGTCGATTCCCGCAACTACGGCGCCACCGACGTGCTGGCGCTGTTCTCCCCGCTGCTGGTTGTGGCCGCAGTGCTGTTCGTGCCGCTGCTGGACCTGCTGTTGGCCGTGGTGCGCCGGACTCGCGCAGGCCGCAGCCCCTTCGCCGCCGACAAGATGCACCTGCACCACCGCCTTCTGGAGATCGGGCACTCGCACCGTCGCGCAGTGCTGTTGATCTATCTGTGGGCGGCCCTGCTCGCCTTCGGCGCCGTTGCGCTGACGCTGTTCGACGTCTATGTCGTGGTGTGGTCGATCGCGCTGGGGCTGTTGATCGCCGTGGTGGGCTCGATGATTCCCCGGTTACCAGCGCGCTGATCTCCCCAAGACCCGATCCCGCAGCAGTATCACAGCTAGCAGCAGTCGGGGCGAGCACAGCGCAGTGATGTGAGTGTGATAGTTTCTGGTTAGTCCCGCCCGGGGGTGGGATTTCAGGTCATGCCGGCCCATCGGCAGTGCTCATGAACGTGGCGTTTCCGCCATGCGCGCTGCCCCTGGACTGCGAGGAGCGCCTTTGAGCGATGGCGGCGGGCGACGTCATGCGCCCGCTGAGGTAGGTGGTCGTGGAAGAACGTAACGGCCCGGAGCTTGCGACACTACTCGGCCTCGGTGCCGCGACCGCGGGGATTCTGCTGGTCGGGCTCGGCCTCGGATGGTTGGTCGACCAGCTCGTGCACTCGGTTCCGGCGTTCACCTTGACCGGCTTGGCGCTCGGCATCGTCGGTGCCAGCGTCTATATCTACAGTAAGTTCACGACGTTTCTGAAGGAGTAAGCGCTGACGTGACCACGCCTGACGTGACTGCAACGACGAAAGCGGTCGTCAACCTTCGCCGGGCCATGCCCATCGCGGCAGGTCTGGGCGCCGTCAGCTTTGCGGTGCTCACGCCGCTGGGCCACCCGCTGACGGCAGCTTTCTTCTGCGGCGGTCTGGCGCTGGGTCTGCTCAATACGTCGCTCGTGCAGCGGTCCGCGGCGCGCTTCGCAGCCAGTGGTGACCCCGACAAGCGGCGATTCGCAGTGTCGGTGCTGGCCCGGCTCACGCTGATCACCGCGCTCGCGGTCGGCTTGGCCCTGGCGATGCAGCCCGATGGTCTAGGAGTTTTCGCCGGGCTGGCCGTTCTACAACTATTAATGATCTTTATCGCATCGGTCCCGCTCGTGCGGGAACTACGCCAGTCCGGAGTCGGGGGTTCCCCGGGATGATCTCGCATGTATTAGCCGAGGGTGGTGGCGTATCGGTCGGCGAGCACCCCCAGTGGCACGTGCTCGGTCTGACGATCAACGCCGACACCGTGATCTCCACCGCGATCGCCGCGGTCATCGTCCTCGCATTCGGCCTCTACCTTGCGAGGAAGGCGACCTCCAAGGTGCCCAGCACTCTCCAGCTCGCCTTCGAGGCGGTCACCGAACAGGTGGAACGCCAGGTGGAGAGCAACATGGGCATCCGCACCGCACCCTTTGTCGTGCCGATGGCGATCAGCCTGTTCTTCTTCATCCTGATATCGAACTGGATGGCGGTCCTGCCGCACGCGACCGAAGAATACGTCCGGCCGCCGACGGCGGACGTGAACCTCACCTTCGCGATGGCGATCTTCGTGATGATCATGGTGTGGGTGACAGGAATCCGGGTCCAGGGCAAACACTACTTCGGCCATTTCGTCCAGCCCTACAAGGTGATGCTGCCACTGAACGTCATCGAGGAACTGGTCAAGCCGGTCACCCTTTCGCTTCGGCTGTTCGGCAACATCCTCGCGGGCACCGTGATGGTCAGCGTTCTCGCGCTGATTCCGGCGGCCATCTCGTGGTTGCCCACCTCGGCCTGGAAGCTGTTCGACCTGTTCATCGGCATGCTCCAGGCGCTGATCTTCGCGTTGCTGACGATCATCTACTTCGGAATGGCGACCGGCCGGGAGGGGGACGCCGCCCACTGACGGTCCGCAGTGGTGACGTCTCTGTGACGTCGCTGGTCTAACCAGCATTCACTCGATAACCAAACCAAGCTTCAGGACAAGAGGGAAAGACATGAGTTTCTCTGAACTGCTCCTTGCCCAGGCGGGGGGCGGCCCGACCGGTTCGGTCCAGCTGGCGGGTGCCTTCATCGGCGGCGGCCTTGCGCTGGCCGGCGGGGCGATCGGCGCAGCGATCGGTGACGGCCTGGCCGGCGGCGCCACCATCCAGGGCGTCGCCCGCCAACCCGAAGCGCAGGGCCGGCTGTTCACCATCTTCTTCCTTACCGTGGGTCTGGTCGAGGCGATGTACTTTATTAACCTCGCCTTCATGGCGTTATTCGTCTTCGTGCTCGCCTAGTCTGGTTGAGGAGGGCAAGTGATCTGGTGTGGAGGAATGGGAGCCATGAGTCTGTACAACCTGGCTGCGCCGGGTGGCGGTGGTGGCAACCTCTTCCTGATCCCCAATGCGACCTTCTTCGTCGAGCTCCTGATCTTCCTGATCGTGCTCGGCGTGATCTGGCGCTACGTGGTGCCTCCGGTGAAACGCGCGACGGGCGAGCGCCAGGAGATGGTCCGTCGGCAGATCCAGGAGAGCCAGCAGGCCACCAAGCGGCTGGCCGAGGCCGAGGCTCGCTACTCCGCGGCGCTGGCTGAGGCGCGCGTCGAGGCGGCCAAGATTCGGGAGTCCGCCCGGGCCGACGCGCAGGAGATCAAGGACGAGATGCGTCAGCAGGCTGAGCAGGAGGTTGCCCGGATCCGCGACCGCGGTGCCGAGCAGCTGGCCAACCAGCGCGACCAGGTCGTCCGTGAGCTGCGTGGTGAGCTGGGCAAGCTCGCGGTGACGCTGGCGGGTCGGATCGTCGGCGAGTCGGTGGCTGACGACGCCCGTCGGGCCGGCACTGTGGACCGCTTCCTCGACGAGCTGCAGGGTATGGCAGCCCCTCGAAGTGACCCCGACAGTGCCTCGAAGGACAGTGTCCCGAAGGACGGCGTGCCGAAGGACGGCGTGCCGAAGAACGGCACCGTCAAGGGGGCCGCCTCGGTCCCCCACGCACGGCGGAGGCGCTGATGCAGCCGGCCAGCAGGGCGGCGCTGGCCGCGGCCCGGGAGCGGCTGGAGAGCCGAACCGAAGGCGCGAGCGCGCAGGACCGCGACCGCCTGGGTGACGACCTGGCCGGCGTCGCAGCGCTGCTCGGCGGGCAGCCCGTGATCCGGCGACACCTCGCCGATTCCTCGGCGCCCGAGCAGATCCGGCGCACCCTGGTCAAGACCTTGTTCGGTGACAAGGTAAGCCAGATCAGCCTCGCCATTTTGGGCGATGTCGTGAGTTCTCGCTGGTCTCGGCCGCTGGATTTGATCGACGGAGTCGAGGAGCTGGCTTGGCAGGCGCTGCTGGGCCTCGCCGAGCGCGATGAAAGTCTCGATGACGTCGAAGATGAGCTGTTCCGCTTCGGTCGGATCCTGGTGGCGCAACCGCGCCTGGCGACGCTGTTGGCGGATGAGACCGCTCCCGCTGCACGGCGTCTGGAGCTGTTGGCCACAGTACTGGCCGACCGAACCCGCCCGGTGACCCGCCGTCTCCTGGAGCTGGCGGTCCGGTCGCCACGACGGCGCCCCCTCGACGAGATCGTCGAGGTTCTTGTCGATCGCGCAGCGGCGCGCCGGGAACGCTCGGTGGCCCACGTCACCGCGGCCGGCCCGCTGTCGCAGCGGCAAGAGCAGCGCCTACTCGACGTCCTCAACCGGATCTACCGGCGGCCGATCTCACTGAAGGTCGATCTCGACACCAAGTTGCTCGGCGGGCTGGTGATCAGGGTGGGCGACGAGGTGATCGACGGAAGCGTGGCGGCCCGGCTGGGCCAGGCACGCCAATGGATGTCCCGGTGAGCTTCATGGCGAACAGACAATCTTGCGAACACCCAGATTGCGATCACCCGGGTGGCAAAGACACAGACGGTGCCAAGAGACAAGAGAGCAGGGGCCGATATCCATGGCGGAGCTGACGATCTCCTCGGACGAGATCCGGAGCGCGATCGAGAACTACGTCACTTCCTTCTCGACCGAGACCTCGCGGGAGGAGGTGGGCAATGTCGTTTATGCTGGTGACGGTATCGCCCGGGTCGAGGGCCTGCCCTCGGCCATGACCAGCGAGCTGCTGGAGTTCCCCGGTGGTGTGCTGGGTGTCGCGCAGAACCTCGACGTGCGTGAGATCGGTGTCGTCATCCTGGGAAACTTCGAGGCCATCGAGGAGGGTCAGGAAGTACGGCGCACCGGACGGGTCCTGTCGGTGCCGGTCGGCGACAACTTCCTCGGCCGGGTGGTGGACCCGCTGGGTATCCCACTGGACGGTCTGGGTGACATCGAGCCCGACGAACAGCGGGTACTGGAGCTGCAGGCGCCGTCGGTGATCGACCGGCAGCCGGTGAAAGAACCGCTGCAGACCGGCATCAAGGCGATCGACTCGCAGACCCCGATCGGTCGTGGCCAGCGCCAGCTCATCATCGGTGACCGCAAGACCGGCAAGACCGCGGTGTGCGTCGACACCATTCTCAACCAGAAGTCGAACTGGGCGACCGGCGACCCGGCCAAGCAGGTGCGCTGCATCTACGTGGCGATCGGCCAGAAGGGCACCACGATCGCGGCGGTCCGGCAGACCCTGGAGGATTCCGGGGCGCTGGCCTACACCACCGTCGTCGCGGCCCCGGCGTCTGATTCGGCCGGTTACAAGTGGTTGGCGCCCTACACCGGTTCGGCGATCGGTCAGCACTGGATGTACCAGGGCAAGCACGTACTGATCATCTTTGATGACCTGTCCAAGCAGGCTGAGGCATACCGCGCCATCTCGCTGCTGCTGCGCCGCCCACCAGGCCGGGAGGCCTACCCCGGCGACGTGTTCTACCTGCACTCCCGGTTGCTGGAGCGCTGCGCGAAGCTGTCCAACGAGCTGGGTGCCGGCTCGATGACCGGATTGCCGATCATCGAGACCAAGGCCAACGACATCTCGGCCTACATCCCGACCAACGTCATCTCCATCACCGACGGTCAGTGCTTCTTCGAGTCCGACCTGTTCAACCAGGGTGTCCGGCCGGCGATCAACGTCGGTGTGTCGGTCTCCCGAGTGGGAGGCTCGGCGCAGATCAAGGCCCTGAGGGCGGTCGGCGGCACGCTGCGGCTGGAACTGTCGCAGTATCGCGAGCTGGAAGCGTTCGCGGCGTTCGGGGCGGAGAATCTGGACGCGACCTCCCGACGCCAGTTGGAGCGCGGTGCAAGGCTGACCGAGCTGCTCAAACAGGGGCAGTACGCGCCGATGCCGGTCGAGGAGCAGGTTGTGTCGATCTTCCTCGGCACCCGGGGTCACCTCGACGAGGTGGCCGTAGCCGACGTCCGTCGCTTCGAGTCGGATTTTCTTGCCGACATCCGCCGCCATCACAAGGGCATCCTCGACACGATCCGGGAGACCAAGCTGTTCAGCGAGGACACCGAGCAGCAAATCGTGGACGCGGTAACGGCGTTCAAGAAGCAGTTCACCACGGCGGACGGCGCATCTTTGGGTAAGGAGGCAGACGCCGAGCCGATGGACGCCGACGAGGTCGAGCGCGAGTCGGTCAAGGTCGCCAAGAAGGCGCCCAAGAAGAACCCAAGTACTAAAGCGAAGAAGTGACGCGGTAATGGCAGCGCAGCTCAGGGTCCTCCGTCGTCGGATCCGTTCGGTCCAGTCCACAAAGAAGATCACTAAGGCGATGGAGCTCATCGCCACCTCGCGGATCGCTCGGGCCCAGGCTCGGGTCGTGGCGTCCCGACCATACGCACGGGAGATCACCAAGGTGCTGTCCGCGCTGGCCGGCGCGGCGGGCACGCTGGACGACCCGCTGCTGGTCGAGCGGGAGAACCCGACCCGGGCGGCGATGCTGGTGGTGACCAGCGACCGGGGCCTGTGCGGTGGCTACAACGCCAACCTGATCAGGGCCGCCGAGGAGCTGAATGCGCTACTGAGCGAGCAGGGCAAATCCGTGGCGCTCTACCTCATCGGTCGCAAGGCGTTGAACTACTACACGTTCCGGCAGCGGCCGATCGAGCAGTCCTGGACCGGCTTCTCCGATCAGCCCGGCTATGACGACGCGGCCGCGGCGGGCAACGTGCTGGTGCAGGCATTCCTGGCCGGAGCCGATGATGAAGGCGGCGGTGGCGGACCGGACGGAGTGGCGGGAGTGGACGAGTTGCACATCGTCTACACCGAGTTCCGCTCCATGCTCAGCCAAACGCCCCAAGCGCGGCGGATCGCGCCGCTAGAGGTCGAGTACGTGGGTGACGATGCCGACGAGACCGGGACGTCCCAACAACAGCGGCCGCGCTCCGACAGCCCCGCGCCGTTGTATGAGTTCGAGCCGGATGCCGACGAGCTACTCGCTCACCTGCTACCCAAATACGTCAACACAAGGATTTACGCGGCGCTTCTCGAGGCTGCGGCATCGGAGCACGCCGCTCGGCGGCAGGCGATGAAGTCCGCCACGGACAACGCCACCGATCTGATTCAGGACCTCACGCGTGAGGCCAATCGGGCCCGCCAGGGCATCATCACCCAGGAGATCAGCGAGATCGTCGGCGGCGCGGAAGCGCTGTCCGCCGTGGGAAGTGATTGACTAAAATGAGTCCAGATAAAGACGCTGCTGAGAAGTCGACGGCGCCCGCTCCCGACTCTGCCGGGGCCGGAATGGGTCGGGTGGTGCGGGTCGCCGGGCCCGTGGTGGACGTGGAGTTCCCCAGGGACCAGTTGCCGAAGCTGTTCAACGCGCTGAAGGTGCAGATCGAGCTCGAAGCGCTGCGCAAGACGATGACGCTGGAGGTCGCGCAGCACCTCGGTGACAACACCGTGCGCACCATCGCGATGCAGCCGGCGGACGGCCTGGTCCGCGGCGCTCCGGTGACCGACACCGGGTCGGCCATCTCGGTGCCGGTGGGCAGCCAGGTGAAGGGCCACGTGTTCAACATGTTGGGCGAGTGCCTGGACGCTCCGGACACGAAGTTCACCGGGGAGCGCTGGGGGATCCATCGCAAGCCACCGCCGTTCGACCAGCTCGAGGGTCAGACGGAGATGCTCGAAACCGGGCTGAAGGTCATCGATCTGCTCACCCCGTACGTCCAAGGTGGCAAGATCGGTCTGTTCGGTGGGGCCGGCGTGGGCAAGACGGTGCTCATCCAGGAGATGATCATCCGGGTGGCCCGGAACTTCGGTGGGACGTCGGTGTTCGCCGGCGTCGGCGAGCGCACCCGCGAGGGCAATGACCTGTTCCTGGAGATGCAGGAGGCCGGCGTCCTGAAGGACACCGCGCTGGTCTTCGGCCAGATGGACGAGCCGCCCGGTACCAGGATGCGCGTCGCGCTGTCCGCGCTGACCATGGCGGAGTACTTCCGCGACGAGATGAACCAGGATGTGCTGCTGTTCATCGACAACATCTTCCGATTCACCCAGGCCGGTTCCGAGGTTTCCACTTTGCTGGGCCGGCTGCCGTCCGCGGTGGGGTACCAGCCGACGCTGGCCGACGAGATGGGTGAGCTCCAGGAGCGGATCACCTCGACCCGAGGCCGGTCGATCACCTCGATGCAGGCGATCTACGTGCCGGCCGACGACTACACCGACCCGGCCCCGGCGACCACCTTCGCCCACCTCGACGCCACTACAGAGCTGTCCCGAGGGGTCTTCGCCAAGGGCATCTTCCCCGCGGTGGACCCGTTGACCTCGTCATCCACCATCCTCGACCCGCAGTACGTGGGGGAGGAGCACTACCGGGTGGCCCAGGAGGTCAAGCGGATCCTGCAGAAGTACAACGAGCTGCAGGAGATCATCGCCATCCTCGGCATGGACGAGCTGAGCGAAGAGGACAAGATCGTCGTCAAGAGGGCGCGGCGGATTGAGCGGTTCCTCAGCCAGAACATGTACTCCGCCGAGCAGTTCACCGGCCAGGAGGGCTCGACGGTACCGCTCAAAGAGACCATCGAGGCCTTCGACAAGCTCACCAAGGGTGACTTTGACCACATGCCTGAGCAGGCCTTCTACATGTGTGGTGGTCTAGAGGATCTGGAGGCTAAGTACCAGGAGCTCTCCAAGAGCTGACCGTTTAGGTCGTGAGTGGCAAAGGGTGCTAGAACACTGTTTGCCACTCACGACCGCAAAGGAGACGCGCGTGGCTGAGATGTCCGTGGAGCTGGTGGCGGTGGAACGCGAGGTGTGGTCCGGTCACGCGAACTCGGTTTTCGCCGAGACCACCGAGGGCGAGCTGGCGATCCTGCCCGGGCACACTCCGCTGCTCGGTGAGCTCATCGAGGGCGGGATAGTCAAGGTCACTACCACCGACGACGAGACCGTGACGGCAGCCGTATTCGGCGGCTTCCTCTCGGCCACCGGTGACAAGGTGACCGTGCTGGCCGAGGCGGCTGAGCTCGCCGACGAGATCGACCCGCAGGCTGCCAGGGATGCATCGGCGCAGGCCAACGACGACGACAAGGACGCGGAGCGGGCCGACTCGGTACGGGCCAGAGCCAGGGCACGGCTGCGGGCCGTCGGTCAAACCGTGTGAGATTCTTCCGGGGTCGGGACAGGCCGCTATGGGGCTAGCGCGGATCCTGGAGCTGGTCCCGCTGGCCGGGGCCCTGGTGATCATCGTCTTGGCGCTGCGGCGGCTCCGCCTGGTGCGTCAAGGGGGGATCGACGTAGCGTTGCGGTCACGCCCGAAAGACGCCGGTCGAGGCTGGCATCAGGGGGTGGGCCGCTACCAGGGCGACGGCTTCGCCTGGTTCCGGGTGTCCAGCCTGCGGGCGGGCCCGGACCGGGTGCTCGCCCGGGACCAGCTGGAGATCGTGGAACGGCGGGGTCTGACGGTGCCGGAGAGCTACGCGATGCCCAGCGGGGCGGTCGTGCTGCGCTGCCGCACCGGCGTCGACGAGCTGGAACTTGCCATGCGCCAGGACACTCTCACCGGTTTTCTGTCCTGGCTGGAATCGGCGCCACCCAGCGGGCGGCTACGGCGCTCGTGACCCCCCGCGGTCCCCGCCCGGCGTCCACAACACGTCGCCCGCAGGATTGGCGACCCGGCACAGGATGAACAGCAGGTCAGACAACCGATTGAGGTACCGCGCGGTCAACGGGTTGGTGCGCTGCGGGTCGACCTCCAGCAGTGCCCAGGTGCTGCGTTCGGCCCGCCGGGTGACCACCCGAGCGGTGTGCAGCAACGCGGCACCGGGAGTACCACCGGGCAGGATGAACGAATCCAGCGCAGGGAGCGTGGCGTTGAACTCGTCACACCAAGCCTCCAGGGCGGTGACGTAGCTCTCGGTGATCCGCAACGGGGGATATTTCGGGTCGCTGACGATGGGGGTACACAGGTCTGCACCTACGTCGAACAGGTCGTTCTGCACCTGCCGCAGCACCGACTGCAGCCCTTGATCCAACGATCCCAGCGCGAGCGCCACGCCGAGCGCGCAGTTCGCTTCATCCACGTCGGCGTAGGCGATCAGCCGCGGATCGGTCTTGCTCACCCGGGAGAAGTCGCCGAGGCCGGTCGTCCCCTCATCGCCGGTGCGAGTGTAGATCCTGGTCAAATGCACCGCCATGGGGCGAGCGTAACCGCGCGCCCCATGAGTGGCGATGAGAGCCATGGCTCTCATCGCCACTCACGGGGCGCAGCCCCTATGCTGCACCCCCGTGAGCGAGCACTTCAGGGTCTGTGGTGGCGCCCGGTTGACGGGCGAGGTGCAGGTCGTCGGCGCGAAGAACAGTGTGTTGAAGCTGATGGCGGCCGCGCTGTTGGCCGAGGGCACGACGACCCTCACCAATTGCCCCGAGATCCTGGACGTCCCGCTGATGGGCGATGTGCTGCAGGGGCTGGGTTGTCAGGTGCGGGTCGCCGGCTCAGAGGTCACCATCACTGCGCCGGCTGAGCTCAAGTACGAGGCCGATTACGGATCGGTGAGCAGGCTGAGGGCATCGGTGTGCGTGCTCGGCCCGTTGGTCGGCCGGTGCCGGCGGGCCAAGGTCGCACTACCCGGCGGTGATGCCATCGGCTCCCGCCCGCTGGACATGCACCAGAACGGGCTACGCAAGCTGGGTGCCCGCAGCGAGATCGAGCACGGCTGCGTGGTGGCCGAGGCCGAGGGCCTGCACGGGGCGCAGATCTGGCTGGACTTCCCGAGCGTGGGGGCGACCGAGAACATCCTGATGGCCGCGGTGCTCGCCGACGGCACCACTGTCATCGACAACGCGGCCCGCGAACCGGAGATCGTGGATCTGTGCATGATGCTGCAGCAGATGGGCGCCCGCATTTCCGGCGCGGGTACCTCCACCCTCACCATCGAGGGGGTCGACGCGCTGGCGCCCACCGACCACCGGGTGATCGGCGATCGCATCGTCGGAGCGACCTGGGCGTTCGCCGCGGCGATGACTCAGGGTGACGTCACGGTCCGTGGCGTCAACCCGCATCACCTGGATCTGGTGCTGGAGAAGCTGCGACTGGCCGGTGCGCAGGTTGATCAATCATGGGGGGTCGACCAACCTGCAGCGGGCCACGGCTTCCGGGTATTGATGCCCCACCGGCCCACTTCGGTGGATTTCGTGACGCTGCCCTACCCGGGCTTTGCCACCGACCTGCAGCCGATGGCGATCGCCCTGTCGGCCATCTCCGAGGGCACCTCGATGATCACCGAAAACGTGTTCGAGGCCCGGTTCCGGTTCGTCGAGGAGATGATCCGGCTAGGCGCCGACGCACGTACCGACGGGCACCACGCGGTGGTCCGGGGCATCGAGCAGCTCTCCAGCGCCCCGGTCTGGGCCTGCGACATCCGGGCCGGCGCCGGGCTGGTGCTAGCCGGGTTGTGCGCCGAGGGGATCACCGACGTCTGGGACGTCTTCCATATCGACCGCGGCTACCCCCGCTTCCTGGAGAACCTGACGACGCTGGGTGCTGACGTCCGCCGAGTAACCGCCCCTCCGGAACGCTGAGCGGCCGCCCAACCGATATTGGAGATATATCGGGCCGTATTGGACCCGTCATTGCCCCCGACTTGTCTCCACATCAGGGCAGGTTGAGCACGTCGAGGTCGCCATTGGCGTAGCGCGCGCGGATGAGCTTCTTGTCGAACTTGCCCACTGAGGTCTTGGGTACTTCGGTGACGAACGACCAGCGCTCGGGCAGCTGCCAGGCCGGAACCGAGGCGCTGAGATGATCGCGTAGCTCCGCGGCGCTGACCTGTGCGCCTTCGGCGGCGACCACGGTGGCGAGCGGCCGCTCCACCCACATGTCGTCCGGGACGGCGACCACCGCGGCCTCGACCACCTTCGGGTGGCCCATCAGCAGGTTCTCCAGCCTCACCGAGGAGATCCATTCGCCACCGGACTTGATCACATCCTTGGCGCGGTCGCTGATGGTGATGAAGCCCAGCTGGTCGAGGGTGCCGACGTCACCGGTCCGCAGCCAGCCGTCGTGGAATCTAGCGGACTTCGAGCCGTCAGCGTCCGGCTTGTCGGCGTTGTCCCGATAGTACCGAGCGGTGACCCACGGACCGCGGACCTGGATCTCGCCGACTGCGTGGCCGTCGCTGGGTAGCACAGTGTCGCTGTCGTCGACGATGCGACCCTCGATCCCGGCGACGAGCCGCCCCGCGTTGGCCCGGTAACGCCAATAGTCGTCGTTGTGGACGCCCACCGGCGGGGTCGCCACTGAGCCGAGTGGGGAAGTCTCGGTCATCCCCCAGGCCTGTTTGACCTCCAGGCCCAGTTCCTCGGCGAACGCCTTCATCAGCGCCAGCGGTACGGCTGATCCGCCGCAGATCACCTGGCGGATCGAGGACAGGTCGCCGCCGTGCTCGCGCAGGTAACGAAGCACGGCGCCCCAGATGGTCGGTACCGCGGCGGCGAGCGTGGGTCGCTGCGCCTCGATGAGCTTGACCAACGATTCGGCTTGCAGGAAACGGTCCGGCATCACCAGGCTGGCACCGGCCATCAGCGCGGCGTAGGGCATTCCCCAGGCGTTGGCGTGGAACATCGGCACCACCGGCAGCATCCGATCGGCCGGAGTCAGACCCGCGACCTCACCGGTACAGAAGCACATGGAGTGCAGGTAGGCCGAGCGGTGGCTGTAGGCGACCCCTTTGGGATTGCCGGTGGTGCCGCTCGTGTAGCACATCGCTGCGGCGGAGCGCTCGTCCATGTCGGTCGGCCAGTCGAACTCCTCGGGCTGGGCGGCCAGCAGCTCATGGTAGGAGTGCAGCTGCTTGCCGGCACCGTCGAGCGGTGAGTCGTCCGCTTCTCCGACCACCACCACGTGACGGACTGTCTTCATCTCCGGCAGGGCCCTGGCCAGCAGCGGCATCAACGGACCGTCCACGATCACCACGTCGTCCTCGGCGTGGTTGGCGATCCAGGCCACCTGATCGGGTGCCAGCCGCAGATTGAGGGTGTGCACCACCGCACCCATCGCGGGGATCGCGAGGTAGGCCTCGAGATGCTCCTGGTTGTTCCACTGGAAGGTGGCCACCCGCTGGTCGCCGGTGACGCCGAGCCCGCGCAGCGCGCCGGCCAGCTGCGCAGCGCGCCGGCCCACCTCGGCGTAGCTCGCTCGGCGGGCGCCGTCCCCGGTCCAGGTGACGACCTCGCTGTCGCCGTGCACGGCGACCCCGTGACGCATGATCATGCCCACGGTCAGCGGGACATCCATCATCGTGCTGTCCACCGCAGTGGCCCCTTCCAGCTATCCGTTACTGACCAGTAGTGTCACTGGGGCGGAGTTTGCCGGAGGTGCCCCGAATGCCCTATCCCAGTGATCGTGAGCGCGATCGGCCGTGGGTGATGCGAACATACGCCGGCCACTCGTCGGCGACCACGTCCAATGCGCTGTACCGGCGCAACCTCGCCAAGGGGCAGACCGGCCTTTCGGTGGCGTTCGATCTGCCCACCCAGACCGGTTACGACCCCGACCACGAGCTGGCCCGCGGCGAGGTCGGCAAGGTCGGCGTGCCGATCAGCCACCTCGGCGACATGCGCGCCCTTTTCGACGGCATCCCGATGGCGCAAGCCAACACCTCGATGACCATCAACGCCACCGCCATGTGGCTGCTGGCGCTGTATGCGTCGGTGGCCGCCGAGCACGGGGCGGACCTGGCGCAGCTTTCCGGCACCACGCAGAACGACATCATCAAGGAGTACCTGTCCCGCGGGACCTACGCCTTCCCGCCGGGGCCGAGCCTGCGGTTGATCACCGACGTGGTGGTCTACACGGTCAACAAGATGCCGAAATGGAACCCGATCAACATCTGCTCCTACCACCTGCAGGAGGCGGGCGCGACGCCGGTGCAGGAGGTCGCCTACGCCATGTGCACGGCGATCGCCGTGCTGGACTCGGTACGCGACTGCGGGCAGGTCGCGCCGCAGGACTTCGCGCAGGTCGTCGGGCGGATGTCGTTCTTCGTCAATGCGGGGGTGCGCTTCGTCGAGGAGATGTGCAAGCTGCGCGCCTTCGGGCGGCTGTGGGAGGAGACCTGCCGGGACCGTTACGGCGTCGCGGATCCCAAGCTGCGCCGTTTCCGGTACGGCGTGCAGGTCAACTCGCTGGGGTTGACCGAGCCGCAGCCGGAGAACAACGTCCAGCGCATCGTGTTGGAGATGCTCGCGGTGACCCTGTCCCGCGACGCCCGGGCCCGTGCGGTGCAGCTACCGGCGTGGAACGAGGCGCTGGGTCTGCCCCGGTCCTGGGATCAGCAGTGGGCGCTGCGGATGCAGCAGGTGCTGGCCTATGAGACCGACCTGCTGGACTACGAGGACCTCTTCGACGGCTCTCGCGTCGTCGAGGCTCGGGTCGTCGAGATCGCCGCTGGGGCCCGGGCGGAGATCGACCGGGTGCAGGGCATGGGCGGGGCGATCGCCGCCGTCGAATCGGGATACATGAAGTCGCAGCTGGTGTCGTCGCTGGCCGCACGGCGACGGCGGATCGAGGACGGCGAGGATGTGGTCGTCGGGGTCAACCGGTTCACCGAGACCGATCCCAGCCCGCTGCAGACCGACGGCGCCGAGGCTGTCGAGACCGTCGACCCGGCAATCGAGGCCCACGTGGTCGAGGCGATCCGAGCTTGGCGGGCCGACCGGGACTCCACAGCGGTCGCGGCAACGCTGCAGGTCTTGGCGCAGGCCGCCCAGACCGATGTCAACCTGGTCGAGGCGTCGATGGCGTGTGCTCGTGCCGGTGTGACGACTGGAGAGTGGGCCGCAACGCTGCGTGAGGTGTTCGGCGAGTACCGGGCGCCAACCGGGATCGCCGGGGCGTCGGCGCCTGGCTCGGCCGGCTCCGCCGGGGACGCGATCGGGCGCGTTCGGGACCGGGTACGGGCGGTCAGCGACGAGCTCGGCCAGCGTCTGCGGATCTTGGTCGGCAAGCCCGGCCTCGACGGCCATTCCAACGGCGCCGAGCAGGTGGCGGTCCGCGCCCGCGACGTCGGCTTCGAGGTGATCTACCAGGGCATCCGGCTCACTCCGGCAGAGATCGTCGCCGCCGCGGTGGCCGAGGACGTGCACGTTGTCGGGTTGTCGGTGCTGTCCGGTTCGCACCTGGAAGTGGTGCCGGCGGTGGTCGAGGGGTTGCGGGCGGCGGGCGCCGGGGATGTGCCCGTGGTGGTCGGCGGCATCATCCCGCCGCAGGACGCCGAGTTGCTGCGTGCCCAGGGAGTTGCTCGGGTGTTCACGCCGAAGGACTTCGAGCTCACCGAGATCATGGACCAGATCGTGGACCTCATCCGCCCCCGTTGATGCGCTGGGCAAGCGCCAGCCAGGCTCTGCTTACCCGGAGCTCTGGGTCCCCCGAACTCAACAGGGGAGTCGTCCGTCGCGTTCCGGGCAGCGCTGCTGTTGAGTTCGGGAAGCTGAGGGTCGCGCAGGTTACCGTCGGGGTATGGGATTTGCTGTGCTGAAGGTCGAGCGGGACGGGGAGACCGTTCGGATCACAATGAACCGGCCGGAGCGGCGTAACGCGCTGTCGGCTGATCACCTAGAGGAGCTGCGCGACGCGTTCACAGATGCCGGCCGGTCGGACGCCACCGGCATCGTGCTCGGTGCCGAGGGCAAGGCGTTCTCGGCCGGTCACGATTTCGCCGACGTGGCATCGCGCGATCTCGCCGGGGTCCGGGAGTTGCTGGCACTGTGCACCGAGGTGATGCGCACCATCCAGTCGGTTCCGCAGGTCGTTGTCGCGCGGGTGCACGCGCTCGCCACGGCTGCGGGTGTCAACCGGGCAGTCCCGGACGCCGAGATGGATGCCGCGGTGGACGATCTGCTTGCCCGCGCCACCCGCGGAAGCCGAACCAGCAAGGCGCTGGGCAAACGGACCTCTACGCGCAGTTGGACCGGCCCGAGGCAGACGCCTATGCCATCGCGTTAGAGGTGATGGCCGCCGCGTCGCAGACCGCAGGCGCGAATGAGGGCATGGCCGCATTCCTGGCGAAGCGTCCCCCAACCTGGGCGGACTAAGCGCGCAGAATGTCAATGCGGCAGCTGTGCGAGACGCGTGCGCCCCCGCCATGGCCAGCGGCACCATCCCGAGCCACGATGCCGGTCAGCTAGGCGGGTAGGGTGACTACTCATGCAGGTTCGGGTGGTCGATCCGCGGTCTACGACCTGGGAACTGGATAATCCCGTGTTCTACGTGAGCTTCTTTCGACATGATTCCACACATACCCACATACCGTCCGAATCCGTGGGCTACGAGTCAGAGGAATGGGAGCTCGCTGGTGGCGACGTACAGGACGCCCTTGCCTGGGCCAAGGATCATGCCGGACAGGACCGTAGCTGGATCCTTCATGTTGTTGGTCCCTCGCCGGAAGGGCCCGGCTTGATCCGCTTGGCGGGCATCGATCCCAATGCGGCCAACGCACCGACCACCGTGTGGTGAGTATCGGTACAGACGGAGCCGACGAACAGCCTGCTGACTTCATGCTGCACCCTGCAGCGGGGCTGTCCCAACGACCGCCTCTGCGGTTACCCGGCTTGAAGCAGCACTGAACAGTTCGCAGCTGACTACATGGAGCGAACTACCGGTCGAAGCCAGAAGGTGTCACACTCTGCGTGCCGTCGTTCTCACGCTGAGTAGAGGAGGGGTTGGCTCGAAGTGAGAGGTGTCCTCCTACCTTCTGTGCATTTCCTGGCGGGATTGGTGTCCTGCGGTGCTTTCGCCGGCTTTTCAACTCCGAACGTTCCACTGGCGAGTCACTCTGCATCTGATCATTTTGATCTACCGAGTAACGGGGTTCCGACGGTTTGTCATGGCCAGGCGGACAATCCACATTATTCGGATGGTTCTGGTGGCATCATTTTCAAGCTGAGGGCATCGTGCAGCGTGACCACGAGTGTATCTTCGATAAGTGGTCGACTGTGGAAGTGCGCGAGCCTGCCTAATGGAAACGAGGATTCCTGGACCGGCCAGGGTGCGCAATAATGGCGTCTCATGATTACTCCGAACAAGTGGTTCAGCAAGGAACGACCGGAACGTGGTATGTCCCACCTACCGGGCAGCCTGGTGTGCACGGAGCTGGTCAGTGGGTCGGAGTCGCTTCCTTTTCTGAAAATGGCAACACGACGAAGGTCCGCTCAAACGCTGTATATATCGATCGCTGACGACGTGGCCTCCTTGGCCAATCCGTCGACGGTGCTCGTAAACGCGATCCCGTAGATCGCGCGAACCGCGCTCACGTCGAACTCGGGGCACAGGGGGCGGTGGCCTAGGCTGGTCCACCGTGCGTCTTGTGATCGCTCGTTGCCAGGTGGACTACGTGGGTCGGCTGACTGCGCACCTGCCGATGGCGCTGCGGCTGCTACTGGTCAAGGCAGATGGATCGGTGAGCGTGCACGCCGACGGCGGCGCATACAAGCCGCTGAACTGGATGAGCCCGCCCTGCACAGTGGTCGAACAACCAGGTCGCTGGACGGTCACCAACCGGGCCGGTGAACAGCTGATCATCGAGATCGACGAGGTGGTGCACGACTCACGTCACGAGCTCGGAGTGGATCCAGGTCTGGTGAAGGATGGTGTCGAAGCTCACTTGCAGGCCCTACTGGCCGAGCACACCACAACGCTGGGTCCCGGATTCACCTTGATCCGCCGGGAGTATCCCACCGCGATCGGGCCGGTCGACCTGTTGTGCCGGGACGCCGAAGGCGTGACCGTGGCAGTGGAGATCAAGCGTCGGGGAGAGATCGACGGGGTGGAGCAGCTCACCCGGTACCTGAACCTGCTCAACCGCGACCCGCAGCTTGCCCCGGTCCGCGGGGTGTTCGCCGCCCAGCAGATCAAGCCGCAGGCTCACACCCTCGCCACGGACCGTGGAATTCGCTGTGTCACCGTCGACTATGACGAGTTGCGCGGTACCGAGAGCCTCGAGCTGCGGTTGTTCTGATTGTTAGCAGCGAAGTGGGTTGTGTAGTGGGGTGCGTTTCGAGTCGATGATGGCGGGTGGGATGAATTCGACGCGTCGTTGGATTTAGGCCGCCGGGTATCCCTCAGCAAGAGCTGATCACGGTTTGTGTGCCTACGGTGACACCTACTGTCGTCGTCGACACACAAATCGTGATCTTCCTGGGTAGACGACGGCGCGTGAGCGCTGGTGGCCGCAAGCGTCGTTGCAGTGTGCGGCCGTCGCGGGCCGTCCAGGGTGCTCTTGGGGCGTCGGAGGCCCCGCCAGAGCTCAAGAACCTCTGACCGAACCCGGCACCTCCCCGCCGCGAACCACGACGGATGCATCTGCACGTTCGGCGCGGACGCCCGTACCCTTCGGCATTAGGCCGAGGCGGGGAGAGGATGACCATGGCGCAGACTGCGGACACCGGCCAGCCGCAGACTCGCGAGGGGGAGAACCGCTTCGCGTCGATTGACCCGCGAACCGGCGAGGTCGTCGCCTATCACCAGGTGGATGACGAGGTTGCGGTGCGGGTGGCCGTCAGCCGCGCCCGCGAGGCGGCCGCGTGGTGGGGCGGCCTCGGGTTCGCCGAACGCCGCCGCCGGCTGTTGTCCTGGCGCTCGGCGCTGACAAGGCGGATCGACGACTTGGCCGGACTGATCACCGCTGAGACCGGCAAGCCACGCGACGATGCCCGGCTGGAATGCGTGCTCGTGGTCGCGCACCTGGATTGGGCCGCGCGCCACGCCGAGAAGGTGCTGCGTCGCCGTCGAGTGGCGTCGGGCCTGTTGATGCTCCAGGAGGCATCGACGGTGGAGTACCAACCCTATGGCGTGATCGGTGTGATCGGACCGTGGAACTATCCCGCCCACACCCCGATGGGGTCGATCAGCTACGCGCTGGCCGCCGGCAACGCCGTGGTGTTCAAGCCCAGCGAGCTGACCCCCGGAGTGGGCCGCGCGCTGGCCGAGAGCCTCGCTCGGGTGGTGCCCGAGCACCCGCTGCTACAGGTAGTCACGGGTTTCGGCGAGACCGGTGTGGCGCTGTGCCGGTCCGGAGTGGACAAGCTGGCGTTCACCGGATCCGCGGCCACCGCCAAGAAGGTGATGGCGACCTGCGCCGAAACGCTCACCCCGGTCGTGCTGGAGTGTGGTGGAAAGGACGCGCTGCTGGTCGACGCCGACGCCGACCTGGCCGCGGCCGCCGACGCCGCGGTCTGGGGTGCCATGGCCAATGCCGGGCAAACCTGCGTCGGGGTGGAGCGGGTGTACGTCGTTGACGACGTCGCCGCGGAGTTCACTGATCGGGTGGTTGCCCAGACGCGTCGGCTGCGGACCGGCGGCGAGCCGAGTGCTGATCTCGGCCCGATCACCAGGCCTGACCAGGTCGACGTGATTCGTGATCACCTCGCCGACGCGCTGGCTCGTGGTGGCACGGCCCTGGTCGGCGGTCCCGAATCGGTGCGCCCGCCCTATGTGCAGCCGGTCGTGCTGGCCGACGTCCCGGACACCTCCACCGCGGTGACCGACGAGACTTTCGGCCCGACAGTCACCCTGCACCGGGTCACGAATCTCGACGACGCGGTCGCGCGGGTCAACGCCGGGCGCTACGGGCTGGGCGCCGCGGTCTTCTCCGGGCGCCGCGGTCCCGAGATCGCCGACCGGTTGCGGTGCGGGATGGTCGCGATCAACAGCGTCGTCTCCTATGCCGCGGTGCCGGCCCTGCCGTTCGGAGGGGTCGGCGATTCGGGTTTCGGACGTATCCACGGTGCCGACGGTCTGCGCGAGTTCACCCGCACCAAGGCGGTCACGCGGCGCCGGTTCCGGCCCGTGGTGCAGGTTCTCACCTTCGCCCGTCCAGCTTGGGCGATCCGATTGTTACTGCGGATCGTCCGGGTGCTCTACGGTCGTTGAGGAGGGTGCCGGAGCCCACGTCTGGAGAGGGCACGCAGATGGCAGGACAGATCAACACGGTCGGTGTAGTGGGCATGGGCACGATGGGCGCCGGGATCGCCGAGGTGCTCGCCCGCACCGGGCTCGACGTGGTGGCCGTCGAAGTCGACGCCCACGGCGTCGCTCGGGGTCGTGGCCATCTCGAACACTCCACCGCCCGAGCCCTGGAGCGCGGGAAACTCGACGAGACCAGCCGCCGCGAGCTGTTGGACCGGATCAGCTTCACGACCAAGCTGGCGGATCTGGCCGACGCAGACCTGGTCGTGGAGGCCGTGCCCGAGCGCCTGGACCTCAAGAGCCAGATCTTCACCGAGCTGGACGGGATCGTGCGCAGCGATGTCGTCCTGGCCTCCAACACCTCCAGCTTGTCGATCACTGAGCTCGCGGTGCAGACCAAGCGGCCGGACAAGGTCATCGGGTTGCATTTCTTCAACCCGGCGCCGGTGTTGAAGCTGGTCGAGGTGGTGCGCACGGTGGTCACCGATCCGGAGGTGATCAGCGACGTCACGGCGCTCGCGGAATCGTTGGGCAAGACGCCGGTCGTGGTCGGGGATCGGGCCGGGTTCATCGCCAACGGGTTGCTGTTCGGCTACCTCAACCACGCGGCGCGCATGTTCGAGCAGCGCTATGCGACCCGGGAGGACCTCGACGCCGCGATGCGCTACGGCTGCGGGTACCCGATGGGTCCGCTGGCGCTGCTGGACCTTATCGGCCTCGATACCGCCTACGAGATCCTCGACGCGCTGTACCGGCAGTCCCGGGATCGGCTGCACGCGCCGGTACCGGTGCTCAAGCAGATGATCACCGCCGGGTTGCTCGGTCGCAAGTCGGGTCGCGGCTTCTACACCTACGCCGGGCAGGATTCCTCGTCGGTGGTAGCCGACGCCGCTACTCCGTCCGGCGCGCAGTCCGGTGTCGAGATCCGTCCGATAGCCACGGTGGGGGTGGTGGGCACCGGGACGATGGCCACCGGCATCGTCGAGGTGCTGGCCAAAGGCGGCCACGCCGTGATCGTTCGCGGCCGCAGCGACAGCCGCACCAAAGACGCCGTCGCCGCGATCACCCGCTCGCTGGACAAGGCCGTCAACCGGGGCAAGCTCTCCGAGTCTGATCGCGACGCCGCCCTCGACCGGATCTCCACCACCATCTCATTGGACGACTTCGCGCATGTTGATCTCGTGGTGGAGGCGGTAGCCGAGGAGCTGGACGTCAAACGCGGCATTTTCGCCACCCTGGACGAGGTGTGCAAGCCGGGCGCGATCCTGGCGACCACCACCTCGTCGCTACCGGTGGTCGAGTGCGCGGCCGCCACCTCCCGGCCGGGTGACGTGGTGGGTATGCACTTCTTCAATCCCGCGCCGGTGATGAAGCTGGTCGAGGTGGTATCGACCATCGCCACCTTTGCTGATGTGGCTGCCACCGCCCGAGACCTGGCCCGCTCGTTGGGCAAGGTCCCGGTGTCCTGCGGCGACCGGGCCGGTTTCATCGTCAACGCGTTGCTGTTCCCCTACCTCAATGACGCGGTACGGATGTTGGAGGCGCACTACGCGTCAGCCGACGACATCGACACCGCGATGAAAGTCGGCGCCGCGCTCCCGATGGGCCCCTTCGCGCTGCTCGACGTGGTCGGTCTGGACGTCTCGCTGGCCATCCAGCGCAGCCTCTACCAGGAGTTCCGCGAGCCGGGATTCGCCCCGGCCCCCCTGCTGGAACACCTGGTCACCGCTGGTTTACTAGGCCGCAAGACCCGCAAGGGCTTCCGCGACTACTCGTGAGTGGGAAACAGTGTCATAGCACCGAATGCCACTCACGAGCCTTGGTACGCGCGGGCTTAAGCGGGAGCCGGAAGCGCAACCCTGGATAGCGTGTGAAGCCACGATCTGTAGTGATCCACTCCGATCCGGACTCTATCGCCAGTGCGGCCAGGTAGGTGTCCGGCACGAGGTTGCCTCCTCCAGTCAAGATCGGTACTCGTTGTGACGGTCGGCCCCTTCCTCATGGGCAAACACCCGAACATTGACGTCGCAGAGGATCACCGATTCCCGTCCATCAGGTCGAGCTGACCGGCGTGTCGTCGAGATTAACGCCCGGCAATGGACCGCCTGGACTGGTTGGCACCGGAACTCGCCGACTGGTCCGTCGGGTGCGAGAGGAGAGGGCTTGCCGAAGCGCGTCCTCGATCACCTGGCTCAGCGTTCGCCCGCTGCGCGCCGCACTGATCTTCGCTTGTACGACGAGCTCGTCGTCGGGCTGCAGGGTCGTCCTCATGCAGAAAAACATACGGGGGAGGCAGCTATCCGCGGCGAGTCCAGCAGCCGCCGACCAAAGGACCTGGGCGATCCCGCCGCATCGCGGGCTCGGCGGCACGAAGCGAATGCATCAAGATGTTATTGATGTAGGATCGCTCAGATGCGCACCACCGTGGACCTGCCGGATGATCTGCATCGCATCGCGATGTCGCTCGCGCGCGATACCGGCCAGACGCTCAGCCAGACCGTGGCCACTCTGCTGCGGCGGGCGCTGGAACGGCCAGAGCCCGTCGAGTGCTATCTCGATTCACGCACGGGTTTTCCGGTGATGAGGCTCGGCGGTGCACCGATCACGGTCGAAGACGTCCGGGCCCTGGACGACGAGGAATGACCACGCTGCTCGACAGCAACGTGCTCATCGCGCTGGCGGTACACGAACACGTTCATCACGATGCAGCCATTGCTTGGCTGATCTCCCACGATAAGCCGGTGGCCACCTGCCCGATCACTCAAGGCGCGATGATCAGGATGTTGTTGCGCCGGGGGGTGCGTCCTGATCAGGCTCTCAACCAATTAGAAATCATCGCGGCGCAGCCGCGGCACGAGTTCTGGCCCGATCAAGTGCCGTTCACTGACGTTGCACTGACCGGTGTGATCGGTCATCGACAGGTAACCGATGCCTATCTCGCGCAGCTCGCCCGTCACAACACGGGTCGGCTAGCCACGTTCGACCAGGGCCTCGCCCAACTACACGCCGACGTCGCTCACCTCGTACCCACCGGCTGACCGTACGTCGTTCAGCCGCAACAACCGCCGCCGCAGCAGCCGCCCGCCGGGGCCGCGGCGCGTCGGGGCTGACTCGCGCCGGCGCCGGACGGTGCACCACTTGACAACGCGACGGTGGAGAGCAGCCGGACTGTGTCATCGTGTCCATCGGGGCACCGGGCGGGGTCTCGCGAGGCGGTCATCGGCCGGGAGAGCTCGAAAGTCGTCGAGCACTCTCGGCACCGAAACTCGTAGCGCGGCATGAGCCCACGGTACCGGTACTACCCTGGATTGTTATGCCGCGCCGCAACGTCCCACGCCGCGCTCGCGGCGCCGTCCCACCTCCGGTGGTGGGCGGGATCGGTTGGGCGCACCGGGAGAGCGGCCCAGACGGGGAGTGGGTGGTCCGGTCGGTGCCCGGCGAGCAGGCTGTCAAGAGCTACCGCTGCCCTGGTTGCGACCACGAGATCCCGGTCGGGACCGTGCACGTGGTCGCCTGGCCGGCACACGAACAGGGATCTGCGGCCGACCGGAGACACTGGCACACCGGCTGTTGGACTGCTCGGACCCGCCGGGCGCCCACTCGCCGACACTGGTGAGGCGGCGGCGTCAACCCCGCGGCTGCTCACCGGCAAGCACGTCATCTTCGACCGGATCGGGCTCCAGGCGCTGCATCGCCTCGTCCAGCTTCGAACTCACGGACTGTAGCTGGCCGGTGAGGTGCCGGCGCACGGTGCGCAGCGCCTGCACCCGCCGCGTGGCCTCCTGCACCCTGGCTACCGCGGTCTGGTCGGCCTCGGTCACCAGCCGGCGGGCCACGTCGGTGGCCTCGTCGACACGCCGCTTCGCCTCGGCCTTGCTGCTCGCCTCCTCGTGCGCCAGCTCGCGGTTGGCGTCGCGCCGTCGGGTTGACATCGTGATGTCGAAGTCCTCTTCGGTCTGCTGCCGGCGGGCAGCGGACTCGGCGTCGAGCTGCTCGCCTCGCCGCTTGGCCAGTGCCAAGATCTCCTCGGCCCGGCGATGTGCGTCGGCGATGGCCCGCTGGTGCTCGGCCTCCATCACCGTTCGCCGCCGCTGCGCCTCGGCGATCATCTGTTCGTAGCGAGCGCGCAGCTCATCGGCTTCGCGCTCGGCATCGGCTCTGGTCGCGGCGGCGGTGGTGGTGGCCTTGGTGTTGATCTCTGCGGCCTCGCTCTGTGCGGTCCGCAACATTCGCACCACGCGCTCGCTCATGCCCTCGACGGAGGTGGGCGGCGCGGCGAGCCGCTTGAGTTGGGCGCGCAGATCATCGATTTCCCCGCGAGCCGCCTCCAGGGTGCGGCCCAGCTCCGCGGCCTGCGCGGCTCCGGCGTCCCGATCGGCCACCGCGATCCGCAGATCCGCTCGCAACTGTTCGAGCTGATAATCTACCTGCGCGCAGTCGTATCCACGGCGGACGACGTCGAACGTCGATCTCATTGGAAGCAGATCACGATCGTCGACTGAGCCCATGCGGCCAGGTTACTCGGGTGGTCGTGAGCGAGGATAAGCCGTTCCGGGGGTCAAACCCCCCGGAAGCGGTTGATATCCGCCAGGTGGATCTCGCGGAGCTCGGGGTTGCGTACGCCCAGCCCCTCCTCAGGGGCCAGGCACAGCACACCGACTTTGCCCTGGTGGATGTTGCAGTGCATGTCGTGGGCAGCCTGCCCGGTCTCCTTGAGCGGGTAGACCCGGGACAGCGTCGGGTGGACCTTGCCCCTGGCGATCAACCGGTTGGCCTCCCACGCCTCCCGGTAATTGGCGAAATGCGAGCCCACAATCCGCTTGAGGTTCATCCACAGGTAGCGGTTGTCGAACACGTGCATAAAGCCGGAGGTGGAGGCGCAGGTCACGATCGTGCCGCCCCTCTTGGTCACGTAGACGCTGGCGCCGAAGGTCTCCCGCCCAGGGTGCTCGAACACGATGTCGGGGTCGTCACCGCCGGTCAGCTCGCGGATCTTGGAGCCGAACCGCTTCCACTCCTTCGGATCCTGGTTGTGCTCGTCGCGCCAGAACCTGTAGCCCTCAGCGTTGCGGTCGATGACCAGCTCAGCGCCCATGCGTCGGCAGATCTTGGCCTTCTCGGGGCTGGACACCACGCAGACCGGGACACCGCCGCCGCCCAGCGCCATCTGGGTGGCATAAGAGCCAAGCCCGCCCGACGCGCCCCAGATGAGCACAGTGTCGCCCTGTTTGAGGTCCGCGCCGTTGCGGGAGACCAACTGCCGGTAGGCGGTGGAGTTGACCAGCCCCGGGCTCGCCGCCTCCTCCCAGGTGAGGTGCGCCGGCTTGGGCATCAGCTGGTTGGACTTGACCAGGGCGAGCTCGGCAAGGCCCCCGAAGTTCGTCTCGAAACCCCAGATACGTTGCTCGGGGTCGAGCATCGTGTCGTTATGCCCGTCAGGATGCTCCAGCTCGACGGACAGGCAGTGCGCCACCACCTCATCGCCCGGCCGCCAGGCGTTGACCCCGGCGCCGGTGCGCAGCACCACGCCGGCGAGGTCCGAGCCGACCACGTGGTAGGGCAGATCGTGCCGGGAGGCCAATGGGGAGGTGCGGCCGTAACGCTTGAGGAATCCGAAGGTGGGCAACGGTTCGAAGATCGAGGTCCAGACGGTGTTGTAGTTGATCGCGCTGGCCATCACTGCGACCAGCGCCTCGCCCGGCCCCAGTTCCGGGACCGGTACCTCGTCCAGGTGCAAGGACAGCCGCGGGTCCTTGTCCCGGCTGGGCACGTCGGCGAACATGTCGGCCTCATCAGCGTGGACCGTGATTCCCCGGTAGCTTTCCGGTACCGGCAATGAGCTGATGGCGTCGACGTCGTCGCTGAGAATGGCATCGAGGATCTTCTGCACGGTCGTCCCTTCGCTTTGCCCGCTTCCCGTTCGGGTCTAGCCGGCTACGCCTGAGGGTAGGTGATAACTATATCAATCTCTACAGTGCCGACTGGGTTGAGTCGGGCGACCGCTCTCGTTCATGGGCTCGAACTCGCAACGCTCAACATCAAGCACTTCCCGATGTTCGCCGACCTGCAACGACCTTTCCCGCCGCTCCCTGACGAGGGGTGAGCTCGAGGGCCCCGACAGCAAGGTTGTGAGGGGTTCGCTGCGGGCGAGACTAGTGCTCTACTGCGGCCGGTTCCACCAGCTCGACCAGCACGCCGCCGGCGTCCTTGGGGTGTACGAAGTTGACCCGGGAACCGGCGGTGCCGCGGCGGGGGGTGTCGTAAAGCAGCCGCACTCCGGCTGCCCGCAGCGCCGCCATGGCCGATTCGATGTCGGTGACCCGGTAGGCCAGCTGCTGCAGGCCAGGTCCGCTTCGGCCCAGGAACTTGGCGATGGTGGAGTTCGGGCCCAGCGGGGCGAGTAGCTGCACCGCGGCGCCGGTGCCGGGGTCGGCGGGGGCCCGCAGCATGCCTTCGCGAACGCCCTGCTCCTCGTTGATCTCCTCGTGGACCAGCTCCAACCCGAACGTGGTGCGGTGAAACTCCACGGCCGCGTCGAAGTCGGGCACCGCGATGCCCACGTGGTCGATGGCCGTGACGAACGACTGGAGTTGCTCCATGAATGCAGCGTACGGCTGGATGGAGTGTGCTCTTCGTCATCGCGTGCGGGCGCGGTCGCGCGCGGTAGGGTCGAAGGACAGCCCTGATGAACGCCCCTGATCAGGCCATTCACCCCCGGAGGTGGCGCCCATGACCGGTTCCGTCATTGTGGCCGGAGCCCGCACCCCGATGGGCCGGTTGCTCGGTCAGCTCAAGGACTTCTCGGCCGCGCAGCTGGGCGGTTTCGCCATCAAGGCCGCGCTTGAACGCGCCGGCGTGGCGCCCGAGCAGGTGCAATACGTGATCATGGGTCAGGTGTTGACGGCCGGCGCCGGCCAGATTCCGGCACGTCAGGCGGCAGTGAACGCCGGTATCGGGATGGATGTGCCGGCCCTGACGATCAACAAGGTGTGCCTGTCCGGGCTGAACGCGATCGCGATGGCCGATCAGCTGATCCGGGCCGGTGAGTTCGACATCATCGTGGCCGGCGGGCAGGAGTCGATGACCCAGGCGCCGCACCTGTTGGCAAAGTCACGTACCGGATTCAAGTACGGCGACGTCACCATGATCGACCACATGGCCTACGACGGCCTGCATGACGCTTTCGACCAGGTCTCGATGGGTGCCTCCACCGAGAAGCACAATGGGCGCCACCAGCTGACCCGGGCTGAGCAGGACGAGTTCGCCGCGCAATCGCACCAGCGAGCCGGTCGCGCGGTGGCCAGCGGCCTGTTCGCCGAGGAGATCGTCTCGGTGAGCGTGCCGCAGCGCAAGGGTGACCCGGTCGTGGTGGCAGCCGATGAGGGCATCCGGCCCGATACCACCGCCGCGAGCCTGGGCAAGCTGCGCCCGGCGTTCGCCGCCGACGGCACCATCACCGCCGGATCATCCTCCCCGATCACTGATGGCGCCGCCGCGGTCGTGGTGATGAGCAAGGCCAAGGCCGAGGAACTGGGCCTGAGCTGGCTGGCCGAGATCGGGGCGCACGGCATGGTGGCCGGGCCGGACGACTCCAGCCTGCACGAGCAGCCCGCCAACGCCGTGCTGGCGGCCTGCGCCAAGGAGGGCATCGAGGTGGGCGACC
Source organism: Actinomycetota bacterium (assembly GCA_030854185.1). Lineage (GTDB taxonomy): Bacteria > Actinomycetota > Actinomycetes > Mycobacteriales > Pseudonocardiaceae. The sequence goes on from JALYTS010000005.1 coordinate 49,390, forward strand.
TCGACATCGTCGAGATCAACGAGGCGTTCGCGGCGGTGGGCGTGGTGTCCACCCGCAAGCTCGGCATCGACCCGGCGCGGGTCAACCCGAATGGCGGGGCGATCGCGCTCGGACACCCGATCGGCGCGTCGGGCGCCCGGCTGGCGCTGCACCTGGCGATGGAGCTCAAGCGGCGCGGTGGCGGCGTGGGCGCGGCATCGCTGTGCGGTGGTGGTGGCCAGGGTGACGCGCTGATCCTGCGGGTGCCGGCGAACACCTAGCGTGAGCCATCGCCGCCACGATGTAGCTGACCTGGTCGAGCACGCCCGGCAAGGCCAGGCTCGGGCGGTTGCGCGGTTGATCTCACTGGTCGAGGACGGTGCACCGGAGCTCCGCGAGGTCGCCGCTGCGCTGGCCCGGGACACCGGACGGGCCCGGGTCGTAGGGATCACGGGTGCGCCCGGGGTGGGCAAGTCGACCTCTGTCAGCGTCCTGATCACCCGACTGCGGGCGGCCGGCCAGAAGGTGGGAGTGCTCGCTGTCGACCCGTCCTCGCCGTTCTCAGGCGGGGCACTGCTCGGTGACCGGGTCCGGATGCAGGACCACGCGCTTGACCACGGTGTCTTCATCCGCTCGATGGCCACCAGGGGCCACCTGGGGGGCATTGCCTGGGCCACCCCTCAGGCGCTGCGGGTGCTCGACGCCGCAGGCTGCGACGTGGTGCTGGTGGAGACCGTGGGCGTCGGCCAGTCCGAGGTGGAGGTAGTCGCACTGGCGGACACCACCGTGGTTCTGCTAGCGCCGGGAATGGGCGACGGGATTCAGGCGGCGAAGGCGGGAATCCTCGAAGTCGCCGACGTCTTCGTGGTGAACAAGGCCGACCGGGAGGGTGCCGACCAGACCGTCCGCGACCTCAAGCACATGATCTCGCTCGGCCGGCAGGGGACGGCGGGTCCGAGCTGGCGACCGCCGATCGTCCGCGCGGTGGCCACCAGGGCTGAGGGCATCGACGACCTGGTGGGGGCTATCGATCAACACCGGGCGTGGATGGTCGGCCACGGTGAGCTCGACGCCCGCCGCCAGCGCCGCGCGGAGGCCGAGATCGAGGCCATCGCGCTGGCGCAGCTGCGCGGCAGACTCGGCGACGTGCTGCGGGGTAGTGCACTTCCCGGGCTGGCCAAGCGGGTCGTCGTGGGCGAACTGGACGTTTATCGAGCAGCCGATGAGCTGATCGCCGCCTTCGGCGGCTCGTGAGTGGCAAACAGTGTTATAGCACTCAATGCCACTCACGAGCCGGTGAAATCGCCGGCTGCCCGGCGCACCTGGGTCAGCAGCGCGGTGAGCTGGGCGATCTGGCCGGCGTCGAGCCCGATGAGGCCGAAGTCGATGTCGGTCAACGCCACGGTGGTCGCCTTCTGACGTTGCCGGCCCGCTTCGGTGATCGTGACCAGGGTGGCCCGCCGATCGGTGGGATGGCCGTTGCGCTCCACCAGGTGCTCGGCCTGCAGCCGGTCCACGATGTTGGTGACGCTGGTCGGGTGCAGCTGAAGTCGTTGACCCATCACGTTCATCGGCAGGCTGCCCTGGCGCGAGAACACCAGCAGTACCAGCGCCTCATACCGAGCGAAGGTCAGACCGTGTGGGCGCAGCGCGGCATCCACTGAGGACTGCAGGATCTGCTGCACGCGCATGATGTTGGTGACCGCCGCCATCGTCGCTGCTGGTCCGATGCGCTCCTGCCAGAGCTGCGCGGCCCGATCGATCGGATCGAACGGCAACGGGTGATGCGACGCCATGGGAGCACAGTATGGCACGCGCGCCCCGACGCAGTCTGGATGCAGAACGCGCCTAACCGGGCCTGTTTTAGCGCGTTCTGCATCCAGACTGCGGATAGGGGTGGGGGGTCAGGGGCAGGGAAAAGGACTGGTGGGATTTGGTTGGGCGTCCTACTGTTGGACGACAGACCAGTTCGGCCCGGGAGGATCGGATGACTGCGTACGACCCTCAGCAGGCAGATCCGCGAGCCGGTCGGGCGCGCTGGCGGCGCCGTTACGCGCAGGCGCAGGCGGCGGGACGGCTCCGGGATGCGGACTTCACCACCCTGTCCGGGGTCGAAGTCGACCCGGTGTACGGGCCAGGTGAGGGCGATACCGTCGAGGGATTCGAGCGGATCGGCTGGCCGGGTGAGTACCCGTTCACCCGTGGCGTCCACTCGACTGGCTACCGGGGGCGCACCTGGACGATCCGTCAGTTCGCCGGATTCGGTAATGCGCACCAGACCAATGAGCGCTACCAGCAGATACTGCGCAACGGTGGGGGCGGGCTGTCGGTGGCTTTCGACATGCCCACCCTGATGGGCCGCGACTCCGACGATCCGCTGAGCCTCGGCGAAGTCGGGCATTGCGGCGTAGCGATCGACAGCGCCGCCGATCTGGATGTTCTGTTCCACGGTATCCCCTTGGAGCAGATCACCACCTCAATGACGATCTCGGGCCCCGCTGTGCCGATGTTCTGCATGTACCTGGTCGCCGCTGAAAGACAGGGCGCGACAGTCGAAAAACTCAACGGCACCCTGCAGACCGACATCTTCAAGGAGTACATAGCCCAGAAGGAGTGGTTGTTCACCCCGGAGCCGCACTTACGCCTCATCGGGGACCTGATGGAGTACTGCACGGAGCGGATCCCGTCCTACAAACCGTTGTCGATCTCCGGCTACCACATCAGGGAAGCCGGCGCGACCGCTGCGCAGGAGTTGGCTTTCACTCTGGCCGATGGTTTCGGTTACGTGGAGCTGGGCCGCTCCCGCGGGCTTGACGTCGATCATTTCGCCAGCGGTCTGACCTTTTTCTTCGACGCTCACGTCGATTTCTTCGAAGAGATCGCGAAGCTCCGCGCCGCCCGGCGGATCTGGGCTCGTTGGCTGCGCGACGTCTACGGCGCCACCAGTGACAAGGCGCAGTGGATGCGCTTTCACACTCAGACCGCCGGCGTTTCGCTCACCGCTGCGCAGCCCTACAACAACGTCGTGCGCACCACCATCGAGGCGCTCGCCGGGGTGCTCGGCGGAACGAACTCGATGCACACCAATGCTCTGGACGAGACTCTCGCGCTGCCGTCGGAGCGTGCCGCGGAGATCGCCCTGCGCACCCAGCAGGTGATCATGGAGGAGTCCGGCGTCGCCAATGTGATCGACCCGCTGGGAGGGTCCTGGTATGTGGAGGCGCTGACCGACCGGATCGAGGCCGATGCAGAGCGAATTCTCGCCCGGATCAAGGACATGGCGGTGGCCACGGTTCCCTCCGGCCAGTACCCCATCGGGGAGATGACCTCCGGCATCCTGCGCGGCATCGAGGACGGTTGGTTCACCGGCGAGATCGCCGACGCGGCCTTCGCTTACCAACAAGCGCTGGAAAAGGGCGACAAGAAGATCGTCGGGGTGAACACGCTCACCGGCTCGGTGACTGACGAGCTGGAGATTCTCCGGGTCAGCCAGGAGGTGCAACGCGACCAGAACCGGGTGCTGGCGCAGCGCCGCGCGCAGCGCGATCAGACCGCCGTCGAACGGGTTCTCACGGCGATGGTGGTGGTCGCCAGAAATGGTGGCAACCTCATCGAGCCGATGCTCGACGCGGCACGGGCTGAGGCCACCCTCGGTGAGATCTGCGGGGCGCTGAAGGCTCAGTGGGGTGAGTATCGGGAGCCGGCACGGTTCTGAGCCTGGCGCTGCGCGCCCTGGACGGGATCCATGCCAGGATAGCGGCGTGAGCAGGCCTAACCCCCAGAAATCCCGGCAAACCCCGACCCTGTCCGGCGCCGTCGACCTGTCGACCCTCAAGACGGGTGCAGATCCGGAGGTTCGGCGTGCTGGCCCGGGTGGGACTGGGTCACATGGTGATGGCGCCGACGCGCCGGCCCGGGACAGCGCATGGGTGCTCGATGTCACCGAGCACAGCTTCCAGGCCGACATCGTCGACCGTTCCATGCAGGTGCCGGTATTGGTCGATCTGTGGGCGACGTGGTGCGGTCCGTGCAAGCAGCTGTCGCCGGTGCTCGAGCGGCTGGCTGAGGCGGCCGGTGGAGCGTGGGTGCTGGCCAAGATCGACGTCGACGCCAACCCGCGGATCGCCGAGCTCTTCGGCGTCCAGTCCATCCCCACCGTCATCGCTGTCGCCGCCGGTCAGCCCGTCGACGCCTTCTCCGGCGTCCAGCCGGAACCCCAGCTGCAGCAGTGGATCACCTCGCTGCTCGACGCACTACGTGATCAACTTCCCGGTATCCGGGCCGCTGAGCTGGCTGCTGGGGGTGCAGCGATGGGCACTGCCGCTGAGCAACCCGAAGCCGAGCCCGAGGACCCCCGGTTCACTGCCGCGGAAGCCGCCGTGACGGTTGGTGACTACCCCGCCGCCGAGGCCGCCTACCAGCAGATTCTCGATATCGAGCCGGCTAACGTGCAGGCTGGGGCCGCGCTGATCCAGGTTCGTTTCCTGGCGCGGGCCGAGTCCGTGGATCCCTCAGCAGTGGCCAGGGCTGACGCCGCGCCCGACGACGTCGACGCGCAGCTAGCCGCAGCTGACGCGGAGGTGGCCGCCGGGGCCCCGGAACGGGCATTCGAGCGGCTGGTCGATGCCGTGCGCCGGTTGACCGGAAACGACTGCGATCGGGCCAGAGCGCACCTGGTGGAGCTGTTCGAGCTGTTCGCACCCGACGATCCCCGAGTCACCTCAGCGCGCCGCGCGCTGGCCCGTGCGTTGTTCTGACCCGTGAGTGGCGATACGAGTTGGAGCTCGTATCGCCACTCACGGGTGGCGCAGCCGCCATGGCTCCACGCGGGGCCATAGCGCGCCGACCGCCCAGTTCGCGCCGATCCAGGGCCAGCACGCGGCCTGTTCAGCGCTGTCGACCGGGTAGGCGACCACGTCGACCCCCGCGCCGCGGACGATGTGTACCAGTGCCTGCGCCGCTTGGGACAGGATCCGGGACGGATCGGCGGCCACCTGATCGGAGATCGGCTGGGCGATCCGCACCACGCACACCGGGAGGTCGGCCAGGCAGCGCAGCGCGCCGATGCCACCACCGAAGTCGTAGAGGCCGGCTCGCACGCCCAGTTTGGCCAGCTCCCGAACGTTGTCCTCGGCACGTGCGCCACCGACACCCGCGAGTTCACCGCTGACCGTGCGGATCGCAGCCACCGGCGTCCGCAGCTCCAGCCCAGCCGGCGCCAGCCCGATCTCATCGAGAACCGCTGTCACCCTCCCCACCAGCTCGGGGTGCTGCGCCTGGGACGGTGTGAGATTGACCACCATCGGTGGCACGCTCGCCTGGCTGTGCTGCCGCCACGAGGTGGCCTGAGCGGCAGCGGTGCGCAGTAACCACTGACCGACGTCGTGCACGGCACCGGTCCGCTCCGCGGCCTGCACGCACTGTGCGTGGGACAACACGCCGAGCTGTGGATGCCGCCAGCTCAGCGCCGCCTCGATGCCCACCAGCCGTTCGCCATCAAGCGTGACCACAGGCTGGTAAGTCACCCGTAGCTCGCCGGTCTCCAGAGCGCCGGGCATCGCCGCGGCCAGCCGGAGCTCCGCGCGGTCGGTGGCATCGACGTCGGCATCGAACAGGGTCCACTGCCGATTGCCTTGACCACGCATCCGGCGCAGCGTGGCGCTGGCGGCGCGCAAGAGCTCGTCGGGCGTCGTTTCGGCGACCTGGCGCTGCACGACGCCGATGCTCGCGGTGACCGCCACCCCGATCCCGTCGATGTAGAATGGCTCGGCAAGCTTCGGTGTTGATGATCTCGGCAAGGGCGCCGACGTCCAGCGATGAGTCCCCAGGTTCGATGAGGATCGCGTACTCGTCGGCGCAGAGTCGGGCGACCATCGTCTGCCGGCCGGCGACCACCCCTTCCAGCCGCCTGGCTACCAGATCCAGCAGCTGGTCACCAGCCCGGTGCCCGAGGCCGTCATTGATCGCGGAGAAGCCGTCCAGATCGAGGTGCATCAGGGTGACCACCGCCCGCTGTTCGTGCCGGGCGAGCACCTTTTCCAGGTGGGTTCGGCGTCCAGCAGCACCGAGCCGGCCAGGTAGACCCACCCGGTCTCGCCATCAGCGCGGCGCAGCGGCAGGCGTACCCGGAACCGCGAATCCCGACCCGTCACCAGGTCCCGGTGGTGCTCCTCGACTATGGGTTGGTGGCCTGGGGCGGGCAGATCGTGCAGCCGCCGTCCGAGTAGCTCACCAGGGGAGTGGCCCAGGATGTTCTCCAGCGACCGGTTGGTTTCAACGATCCGGCCGTCGGCATCGGTGATCGCGATACCCACCGGGGATAGGTCGAACAACTCCCGGAATCGGGCTTCACTGGCCCGCAGATCCCGCTCGAGATCCTGCCAGGACAGCGGCAGCGCCTGCTTATGGGCCTCCGGACGCGATCCTCACGTCTGCTCCGTGGGGGTGAGCCACAGCGCACCGGCCGGCGGCAGCCGGAGCACCGCGGAGTAGGGCCGTCCGTGCCACGGTGTCTCAGTGGCGATCACCTCACCGAGGTTCCCGACCCCAGAGCCACCGTAGCCTTCGGTGTCGGTGTTGAGCACCTCGCGCCAGGGTCCTGGACGCGGTAGCCCGATCCGGTACTTCTCGTGCGGGTTCCCGGCGAAATTCGCCAGGCAGGCCAGTACCGAGCCGTCATCGCCGCAGCGCAGGAAGCTCAGCACGTTACCCCAGGCGTCGTTGGCGTCGATCCACTCGAAGCCGGCTGGGTTGGTGTCCTGACTGTAGAGCGCGCGGTGCGACCGGTAGGTGGCGTTGAGGTCCCCGACCAGGGCCAGCACACCACCGTGCAGCGGATGGTGGAGCAGATTCCAGTCCAGTGACCGGTTCTCCGCCCACTCGGCGGGCTGCCCGAATTCGCCGCCCATGAACAGCAGCTGCTTGCCGGGGTGGGCCCACATGTAGGCCAGCAGGCATCGCAGGTTAGCGGCCTTGTTCCAGTCGTCGCCGGGCATCCGGTTCCACAGCGAGCCTTTGCCGTGCACCACCTCATCGTGCGAAAGCGGTAGCACGTAGTTCTCGCTCCAGGCGTACATCAGCGAGAAGGTCATCACGTTATGGTGATAGCCACGGTGTACCGGATCGTGGCCTACGTAGCTCAACGTGTCGTGCATCCAGCCCATATTCCATTTGAAGCCGAAGCCCAGGCCGCCGACATGCGTCGGTCGGGTGACGCCGGGCCAGGCGGTGGACTCCTCCGCGATCGTCACCACCCCGGGGTGTCGCTTGTAGAGCGTGGCATTCATTTCCTGCAGGAATGCGACGGCGTCCAGATTCTCCCGACCACCATACGCATTCGGTGACCATTCGCCCGGCTCGCGGGAATAGTCGAGATAGAGCATCGACGCCACCGCATCGACTCGGAGCCCGTCGAGGTGGAACTCGTCGATCCAGTACAGCGCGTTGGCGACCAGGAAGTTGCGGACCTCGTTGCGCCCGTAGTCGAAGATCAGGGTGCCCCAGTCCGGGTGAGCCGCGCGCTGTGGGTCGGAGTGTTCGTAGCAGGGTGCACCGTCGAACTGCGCCAGCGCCCACTCGTCGCGCGGAAAATGCGCAGGCACCCAGTCCATGAGCACCCCGATGCCGGCCGCATGCAGCGTGTCGACGAAGTAGCGGAAGTCGTCCGGGCTGCCGTACCGCGACGTCGGCGCGTAGTAGGAGGTGACCTGGTAGCCCCAGGAGCCGCCGAAGGGGTACTCGGTCACCGGCAGCAGCTCGACGTGGGTGAACCCGGTAGTGCGTAGGTATTCGACCAGCGCGTGGGCCACCTCCCGGTATCCCAACCCCTGCTTCCAGGAACCCAGGTGTATTTCGTACACGCTCATCGGCTGGGTTACCGGCTGGCCCTGTGCCCGATCGGCGAGCCACTGATCGTCGCTCCACTCGTGGGTCGACGGGCTGGCCACGACCGACGCGGTGTTCGGCGGCATTTCGGTGGCGCGAGCCATCGGGTCGGCCTTCTCATGCCAGCGCCCGTCTGGGCCCAACAGGCGAAACTTGTAGCGGGTGCCGGGACCGACGCCGGGTAGGAAGATCTCCCACACCCCGGTCGAACCCAGCGAGCGCAACGGGGTGGCCACCCCGGACCAGCCGTCGAAATCGCCGCACACCCGCACCCCACGGGCGTGTGGCGCCCACACCGCGAACGAGGTTCCCTCGACCAGGCCACCCGGCGTGGGGTAGGTCCGCAGGTGCGCGCCGAGCACATCCCACAGCCGTTCGTGGCGGCCCTCCTGGATGAGGTGCAGATCGACCTCACCCAGCGTGGGCAGCCAGCGGTACGGGTCATCGCTGACCTCGCTGTGGTCGCCGTAACGCACCCGCAGCCGGTAGCCACCAGGAGCGGGCATCATGCCGTGGAAGAGGCCCCCTGAGCAGTGCTCCAGCAGGTAGTCCCCGCCGTCGGCGAGCACTGTCACCTCATCGGCATGCGGGCGCAGCACCCGGACCGCGGTGCCGTCAGGCTGCGCGTGCGCGCCGAGCACCGAATGCGGATCATGGTGCTCGCCGGCCAGCAGCCGGCGAAGCTCGTCGGCCGGTGGTGCCGAGGCGGCGCGGTCTGGCGCGTCCACGGTCACATCCTTCCCCCGGTTCGTCATGCTCCCAGTGTGTCGGCTCGCGGGCACATCTGCTGGGTGGGTGACGTGAGTCGCTCCACGGAGGAGTGTTCCGCGGACCAGCGGTGTATCCTAGTCGGTCTAGACAGACTAGGAGTCTCTGATGAAGTGGCAGCTCCAGGAAGCCAAGCAGCGCTTCAGTGAGGTCGTGCGGGCTGCCCAAGCCGAAGGTGCGCAGTTCGTCACCCGGCATGGCCAGGAGGTCGCCGTTGTGGTGGACATCGCCGAGTACCGCAGGATGACGGGCGCCGACGTCGCCTTCAAGGACTACCTCAGGTCGGCTCCGGACTTCGACGCTCTTGAGATCGTCCGGCCGCGCCAGCCTGCCCGCGCGGTTGAGTTCGCAGATGAGCGGTGAGCTTTCTGCTCGACACCACTGTCGTTTCGGAGCTGCGCAGGCGTAGACCCGACGCGGAGGTAGTCGCCTGGTTCGACACTGTTGATTCTCGGGAACTGTATCTCAGCGTGCTCACAATTGGGGAAATCCGGCAGGGAATCTGCCGGCTACACCGGCGTGACCCGGCGCAGGCCGCGGTCTTCGACCGTTGGCTCGCGGGTCTGCTGTGTGCCTACTCCGACCGTGTCGTGCCGGTCACCGTGGAGGTGGCGCAGGAGTGGGGCAGGCTCAACGTTCCCGATCCGGTCCCGGTAGTCGATGGTCTGCTGGCCGCGACGGCGAAGGTGCACGACTGGACGCTCGTGACCCGCAACGTCGGCGACGTCGCCTGCACCGGAGCGCGACTGCTCAATCCGTTCACAGCTACACCGTGAGGAGTCGAACCGGATATTCGGCGGCGCTGGCGAGCTTCGCAAGATCCTTGGGGTCGGAGGTGAGCACCGCGGCATTGTGTTCAATGGCGGCCACGATCACCGCAGCGTCGACGACGTCGGAGGTGCGGCTTCGGGCGAGCAGGCGGCCGACGTCGTCAGCGGTCTGCTCGGTGAACGGGAGCAGTGTGCACAGCCGTCGGACCATCCGCAGCGGGTGCTGCCGAGCGCGGTCTCTCCAGACCTGAGCGAGCACCACCGTCGGCAGATAGGGGCGGTGCCCGTCGTCGAATGCCTTGACGCAGCTGCGGAAGGTTTCGCCCCGGGGGGTCGTCTCGATGTCGATGAGCGCGCCGGCGTCGAGGACGAGTCGTCGCTGGAGCGTCATCGCGCTGGTTGCTGAGGTTCGGCGGGAAGCTCCCCGCGCAGCCGGGCCAGTGCGGCCATCCGGGCGACGGCCTCGTCGGCGGTCTCCCACTGCCCGACACCGGCCTTGTCCAGCCGGGCGCGGGTCTCGGCCATGGCGTCCTCGTCGGGCGGGCCGTACACCTTGATGTATTCCGCAAGCGCAGCGCGGGCTTCGGCCAGCCCTGCAGCTTCCTCAGCCGCCTCGGACAGCCAGGCGGAGAGGGCGACCCCTTCGGCCTCAGCGGCGCGTTTCGCACGTTCGAAGACCTCGGAGTCAAGCGAGACGCTGATCTTCTTGACCGCCATACGCGTAACATACCATTTGGGTAGTACCGCAGTACGACCAGTTTCGACCCCTGATGATCCTCAGTCAAGCCGTGTGACGTCGCTCGCCAACAGCGTTGCCCGCCGTGAGCCGGGAATCGCGCGAGCGTGACTCGAGGCGCGCTTGCCCGATGTTGTCGCCGTGGGTCGATACCCTCCGGTGTCGCCGTCGAGGAGGGGAGTGCCGTGCCCTACGAGCCACCGGACTGGCTGGCGCAGGCCGTCAACAACTTTGGTCGGTCAGCCCGGGAGCAGCTGAGCACTGGCGCCGGTGAGCCGGAGGAGGCGCTTCGTGTGCCGCTGGTCGCGTTGGTGAAACAGGTCGGATCGCGGCACGGTCTGCAGGTGGTGCCGGTAGGCGAAGCGATGTTGTCGGACCTACAGGTGCGACCGGACTATGCGGTACAGGTCAACGGTGCGATCTGCGGATACATCGAGATCAAGAAGCCGGGGCTCGGTGCGGACGCGCCGGCCTTGACGGGAAAACACAACCGCCGGCAGTGGACGCGGTTGTCGAACCTGCCGAACCTGATCTACACCGACGGCATGTGCTGGGCCCGGTACGAGACGGGCGTTCGCAAGGGCGACGTCATCAAACTCGACGGCACGCTCACCGAAGGTTCCGGCGAACTGGGGGTGACGGGTCCGGAATTCGAGCAGATGCTCATCACCTTCCTCGGATGGGTGCCGTCGCCGATCCGCAACGTCGACGCGCTGGTCCGGGCAGTGGCCCCGGCCTGCCGGCTGCTCCGCGACGAGGTAGCCGACCAGCTCGCTCGGGAGCGGGTATGGGTCAAGACCGGTCCCGCTCTGAACAAGAAGCTGTTCAGCGGGCTCGCCGCTGACTGGCGTCAGCTGCTGTTCCCCCACTGCCGACGACGGTGAGTTCGCAGACGGTTATGCCCAGACGGTGACCTTCGGCCTGCTGTACGCCCGCAGCCGCGGCATCGCCTTCGAGGATCGCGGTTACCACGAGATCGGTGACCTGATCGCAGCAGGGAACACCTTGATGGGCCGGGCCTTGCAGGTCCTCACTGATCAGTTCGGGGGGATCGTCGGAGCAGGTCGGGCCGTTCAAGGTCACCCTCGACACGCTACTTCGCGTCATCAGCGCGGTGGACTGGAAACGGGTCCGTGCTGGCCGGCGGCGACACCTACCTCTACCAGTACGAGCACTTCCTCGCCGAGTACGACCCGGTGAAGCGGCAGGAGTCCGGTGTCTACTACACGCCGGTCGAGCTGGTCGAGCCGATGGTTCGGCTCACCGACGATGCACTGCGTACTCGCCTGGGCCTGGTCCGGGGCCTAGGGACCGACGGAGTTCGGGTCGTCGACCCGGCGGCCGGTACCGGCACCTTCCTACTACGCATCCTCGACACCGTGTTCGATCGCGTCGAGCGTTCGGACGGTACGGGCGAGGCCCGCGAGGTACTCAGTTCCATGGCCAACCGGCTGGTCGGGTTTGAGCTGCAGATGGGTCCGTACGCGGTGAGCGAGCTGCGGCTCACCGACGAGCGAGCGGCGATGGTTCGTGGGTGGAGTCAGGTGGTTTCTACGGCGGGCGCAGGCACAACGAGGATGCCTCGCTGATGTCCGATGTCCGGCTCCCCGGCAACGGGCGCAACGAGTACAAGCTCAAGAACATGGCCTGGTACTTCTGGCGTTGGGCCACCTGGAAGGTGTTCGACAGTCCGAGCGGGCAAGGTCACGGTGTGGTGGCGTTCGTGACCACGGCTGCCTACCTGCGCGGCACGGCGTTCAAGGGGATGCGCAAGTATCTGCGCCGGACCTGTGACGAGGGCTGGATCATCGACCTGCTCGTGCCGCTGGCCAGTGGCCTCGTCAAGGCTGGCTTGGGCGGTGGCGATCACCTCGGGCAGGCTCACCGCCAGGTTGTGGTACCGGCAGGCTTCGTAAGTGGCGCGGGCATCGGCCAGCCGTGCGCGCAGGATCGGCACGCTGGAGGGTTGGCCGACGACGCGTTGTGGCCCGCCAAGCAGCGTCTGGAGGTACGCGTCCGCCGTTGGAGCGGCGGTGGCGGCGGCCGGCTGGGTGGATGGGCCGAGCAGCGCCACACCTGTGACTCCGACGAGACCGGCGAGCAGCTGGCGTCGATGCAGGGTGTCGTCACCACCTTCGGGTGTTTGGCACACCGTAGTGGGCACGGGAAGGAGCGTGGGTGAGGCCGGGCCGCCGGCCGCCGGGGTCGCCGCCGAGGTCAGCCCGAACAGGTGAGGCGGGATGCCCAGCGTGTCGGCGAACATCCGCAGCTCGGTGACGTCGACGAGCTTGCGCTGACCGGTCTCGATCCGCGAGAGCGTGCTGGCCGAGTACCGCACAAGGTGGCCGACACGGACGAGGGACAGTCCCCGAGCGGTGCGGGTCATCCTGATCAGCGCGCCGAACTGTCCCGCCGCGGCGGCCTGCTGGACGGCGGGAGAGCGCCAGATGGGGTCCTGGGCGTCCATCAGTGCCTCCCCACCCATCGTGACGCACCGGACACTGCGGCGACAGAGATGTAGCGGTCGAATCCGTTGCGAATTCCGCAAAACCGGTGCGGTTCGCGCACATCCTCTGGCTGCGACCAGCCCAGTCCCGGTTTCCTGACCAGGCACATCGCTTTAATCACACCCACACGGAACGGAGAAGACAGTGGATGAGCAGAACACTCAGCACGTGGACCAGATCGACGCGGTCGGTGAGGTCCGGATCTGCCTCGGTGAGACGACCGAACTGACGCTGGGTAGCGGCGGCGGTAGCTCCGAGGACAAGCGCTACGTCTACAACTGACCGGCTGCGACTCACGTGGCACCCGTCCTCCGACAGTGTCGGGTGCCACGCACCGCCCAAGACAGAAGGAGGTGGATGAGGTTGATGACGACGCTGCGGTGGTTCGGCGGCCGGGTCGAATCCGGTGAGCATGGCGCTGCAATGCCCGAGGGCGCCCGTCTGCTCGTGAGTGGTCGCGAGGCGTGGTGGACGGTCGGCAACTGGACGCCGACCAAGGTTCGGACGGCGGTCGCCAGGTCGCGGTGTTCGGGCCATGCGCAGCGACCCCACCACGACTTGCGCCGGCTCGCCGCCGCTGGTGTGACCGATGCGGCGCTGACGGGTCGCCGCCGTCCCGCCCGGCTCCTGTCTGGTGCTCGCCCACGGCGCGCAGCCACAGGTGCGGGCGGCGTGGCGACCCGAACCGGCCGTCGCCGACCTGAACGAGGGCGCGGACCGGTTGCGCACCGCGCTGACTGCGGCAGTGGCGGTCCGGATCGATGACAGCCACCAACCATCCTCGGACTGCTCGGGTGGACTGGACTCGACCTCCCTGACGCTGCTGGCCGCAACCCACCTCGATGGCCCGGCGACGCTGCACGCGGTCACCATCCACCCGGCCGGTACCGGCTGCGGCGGGGACCTGGACTACGCCGCGGCAGCGGTCGCCGAGCAGCCACGCATCAGGCACCAGCCGTGCCCACTGGATGCCCGCCACCTGCCCTACAGCCGCATGACCGAGCTGATGCCCGCGACCGACGAACCCGCCCCGACGACGGTCGCGATCGCCCGCGTGGTGGCTGAGTTCGATCTGCTCCGTCGACTGGGCAGCGACTGCCACCTCACCGGTGACGGCGGGGACACGCTGCTGGGTGGTCACCCCGCATACCTGGCCGACCTCGCCTTGTCGGGTCGCGCGGGCCGACTCTGCCGGCACGCGATCGGGTGGGCGCGGTTGCGCCGTGGCTCGTGGTCACCGACCCACCGACGTGCATGGCCAGCGTGGTCGACGACCTCGGCCCGCGAGCTCGCCAGGAAGGTGATCGCGTCGGCCCAGGACACCGCGCCGATCCCCGGTAGCGTCGGCGCGACTGCGCTGATGGAGGCGATCCAGGCGGTCGGCCGGACCGCCCGGAGCGACGCGCAGGTCGCCGAGCACTACGGCGTGACGGTGCACAACCCGTTCGTCGACCCGCAGGTCATCGCCGCGGCGCTGTCGGTGCCGGCCTGGCTACGAGCATCGCCGTTCCGGTACAAGCCGCTGCTGGCCTGGAATGTTGGAGGGCGCAGCGGGCGTCGCGCTGAGCCGGCACACCCTCGACAGCACCGTCATCAGCCAGCCGCCCGCCTCCAGGTGGGATGCCTGCCTGCTCATCACGCCGCCCACGCTGAAGAAACCTCACCCGGAAGGAATCGGATGACCAGCACGACCAGCACCCAGCCGGAGGAACTGCGCGACCGCATGGTCGAGTACATCAGGCAGGCAGGTCACCTGCACTCCAGCCGCGTCGAGCAGGCTCTCCGCACGGTTCCTCGGCACCTGTTCGTGCCTGCGTACGCTACAGGTCGTAGTCGCCGTCTTTGACGCTGGCGACGAACACCGCCCACTCTGCGTGGTCGAACACGGCGGTCCCCGCGTCCGGGTGGCGGTTGTTGCGCACGTAGACCGCGTCCTCGGTGAACTTGGTCTGCACGCACGTGGAGCTGTTAGCCGATCGTCGCGGCAAGAACCACTCCCCGGTGGTGCAGGGCATGCTGCTAGCTCTCCTCCTACTCGCTGAGGATGCTCCGGATGAACTCGGTGCTCTCCTCGTGGCCCAGGGCCTTGGCCCGGAGGAGGTCAAGTGTATGCGCGGCGTCGGAAACTTCGGTCTCCCGGTCCTGGAAGGCGCAGCTGCCGTAGCTATCGAAGAGCAGCATTCTCGGTGCGGGCGGCGTGAAGTCGTAGAGCGTCATGGTTAAACCCATCAGGGTGTGCGCTCCGGAGCCAAGTGGTAGCACCTGGACAACCACATTCTCTTGCAGAGTAGTCATGGTGATCAAGTGTTCGAGCTGCTCGCGCATCACCACCGCGCTGCCGACGCCGGAACGTAGCGCGGCCTCACCAAGGATGCACCACAGTCGCAGCGGCGGCCGGTCGGCGCGACCCAACGCCGCGCTGCGTCCCAGCCGCAGTTTCAGAACCTGCTCCAGCACTGCGGGTGGCTGCAGGTTGTTCCAGCGCAGCAGCGCTTGGGCATAGCCCTCGGTCTGCAACATGCCGTGGATGAGTTCGCCGGAGTAGAAGATCGCCGATGCCGCCTGACGCTCAAGGTCGAGAAAGCGGCGGTGGCTGCTGGGAATGGTGACCCAGTGACCGCCCCTCGGTCGCCGGGTCTGCGACTCGCGGGCGAACTCCATGAGGTCGTCGCGCTCGTCGCCGGTGACGCCGTAGCGGTCCAGCAGCGCCGCCAGCTCGATGGGTTTCGCGCCGGATCGACCGGTCTCCAGATCGCCGATCTTCGAGGTGGTGCAGCTCAGCACCTCAGCGGCCTGCTCCCGGGTCAGGCCGGTCTCCTCCCTCATCCGGCGCAGCGTCGCCGCGACTTGGACGCGCTCGGTGTTCATCTGACGCTGCCTCATCGGACCCCCCCCTTGCGTCAGTTTGCGTACGTAGTTTACGGTCGCTCTGTACGGAACGTATAGATGGTACTCGGCGGACGCACGGGGAGAGCAACGACATGGCGTACCTCAGTAGCTCGGTGCAGGTCAGCGCCTGGGTGGCGGTGAACGGCGACAGCGAGATCACCTACCGGGTCTACCCGGCGCAAGGCATCGCCGAGTTCACTCTGGGTGGCTCCGACGGGCTGGAACTGCAGACGAGCGAGGCCGGTCTGCGCCACTGTGTGGGGGCGTTCACCGCCGCACTCGATGCCTTCGGCACCGCCACCGCATCACCGCCGGACGTCGCCACCGCTGATCTCGTAGAACCGGTAATCCCGCCGATCGACCACGCAAGGTGAACCCGTAAACGAGATGATCAGCGGGGGCGGTAGACGTCGCCGCGGTGCTCGATGCGCAGCACATGCACGATGCGGGCGACGTCGTCGATGCGGTAGATCACGCGGTAGTCACCGCGGCGTGCGGTGTGATAACCAGCAAGGTCGCGTTTAAGGGGCTTGCCGAGCCGGTGCGGGTCGAGTGCCAGCGAGCCGAAGCAGAGCTCGACGGCGGCCGCGGCGGTCTTCTCCGGCATCCGGTTCACCGCGCGGCGGGCGGTGGCCGCGAATTCCACCCGGTAGAGGCTGGCCGTCACGCGCTATCGGCGCGACGTGCCCGGCGGGCCAAATCCGCCCGGATGGTGCCTTCGTCGAAGGTCTCACCGCGGGCGATCTCGCGTTCTGCTTCACGGATCTCTTCCAGCGCCCCCGGGGTGGACAGGATGTCGAGCGTTTCCTCCAGGGAGGCCAGATCGTCCGGCGAGATGAGCACCGCGGCCGGGCGTCCATGTTTGGTAACGGTCACCCTCGCGTGGGTGCTCTCGACATCGGCAACCAACTCGGACAGCCGGTTGCGGGCGTCGGCCAAGGAGATCTCGTTCATAGCCATAAGTATAGGCAATTTTCGGTGCGCCTCCCAGTCATGGGTGGGCGGCGGTGAGGCGGGCGATGGCGGCTAGCGGGATCTGCAACCACAGCGGGCGGTTGCCGTGCTCGTAGGCGACCTCATAGAGGGCCTTGTCCAGCTCGAAGGCGCGGAGCAGCACGGCCTGCTTGCGAGGGTCTGGGGCGGCTTGGGCGTAGCCATCGCAGAACGCGTCCTGGTTGCGGGTGCTCCAGGCCAGTGCCACCGCGGCGCGCGGCTCGGAATCGGCCTCGCCCAGCGGCAGGTGGTTGGCGGCGTAATCCAAGGAGCGCAGCATCGCGGCGACGTCGCGCAGCGGGGACGAGGGGACCCTGCGGGCGGCGAGCGGCGCCATGGGCTCACCCTCGAAGTCGATCATAATCCAGCCGGTGACGCTGCGCAGCACCTGGCCAAGGTGCAGGTCGCCGTGGATCTGCTGTACCAGTACCGGGCCTTCGAGACCGCGCACCGCGTCGAACGCCGCGCGCAACTCGTCGGAGTACGGGGTCACTTCAGGCACCTGCTCCAGGACTTCCGCGAGCCTGCGGTGCATAGCATCAGCCAGCACGTCGAGATATCCCGACGGCGCCGGCGAGCTGCCCAACGCGGTAGCGAGGTCGGCATGCACGGTGGCCACCACTTGGCCCAACCGGTGCGCCTCAGAGGCGAAATCGCCGCCGGCGTCGGCTGGGTCGATGTTGTCCACCAGGCCGGGTGCGCCCTCGGTGAGCAGGCTCTGCGCCAGCAGATCCCGCACACTCGCGGTGGCCATGGCCCAGCCGTCGGCGACATTGCGCAGGTACCCCGTGAGCATCCCGAACGCGGCTGTCTCGGCGGTATCCAGTGGACCTTCGATGCTGCCCAGTGGCACGGCGATGTGCTGGCAACCTACGGCAGCCAACGCCCGGTGCAACTCGAGGTCCCGGTTGCGACCCGCTGCCACCTTGCGGAACAGCTTGAGAATGTAAGTCTGCCCGTAGACCAGTGAGGTGTTGGACTGCTCCGCGCCGACCGGGCGGGAGCGCTGCTCGGTATCCAGGGTGACGCCCGGCTCGGTGGCGAAGCGCAACCCGTCCACCTCGGCGCCCCGCGCCATCAGATCCAACAGCACTGCGGTCAGCTCAGGATCGTGCACCGCCTGGTACACGGCTTGATCGTCGGCGCCGGCCACCCAGGCGTGGCCGAGGTTCTCGGGCAGGTCGCTGCGGGCCCCGAGCAGGAGTTGGTAGCGGTCCCGGGGGAGCTCACCCTGGTCGACCTCGACAACGGCGTGCACCAGCCGCGGATCCGCGCCGGCGAGATCGGTAGCGCGCACCGGGATGACCGCGTGTACCGGACGGCCCTTGCCGGCGAACCAGCGCTGCTCGGGCAACACCGCCGCCAGCGAGTCGGCGATGTCGGCGACCAGATCGGCTGCACTGATCACGCGTCACGCCCGATGTCCGGGAGGATGATCTGGAACCAGTAGAAGCCGTGGCCGGGCAGCGTGAGCAGGTAGGGCAGGTCACCGATCGGTGGGAAACGCACGCCGCCGGTCAGCTCGACCGGGATGCCATCGATGTGTTCGGACAGGTCGAGCTCCACCGGCTGGGGGAACCTGGACAGGTTGTTGATGCAGATGACAAGATCGTCGCCGGTGTCCGGATCGCCGGCATGGTAACGGCGGTAGGCGAGCACGCTCGGGTTGGACGAGCCGAGCTCCGTGAAGTCGCCCAGCCCGAAGGCGGGGCGTTCGCGGCGCACCTGGATCATCCGCCTCGTCCAGTTCAGCAGTGACTGCGCTGAAGCTGACTGCGCCTCGACGTTGATCGCCTGGTACCCGTACACCGGATCCATGATCACCGGCAGGTAGATGCGCCCCGGATCGCAACCGGAGAAGCCCGCGTTGCGGTCCGGGGTCCACTGCATCGGGGTGCGCACCGCATCCCGGTCGCCCAACCAGATATTGTCCCCCATTCCTATCTCGTCACCGTAGTACAGAACAGGGGAGCCGGGTAGCGACAGCAGTAACGCGGTGAACAGCTCCAGCTGGTTACGGTCGTTGTCCAGCAGTGGCGCCAGGCGCCGGCGGATGCCGATATTCGCCCGCATCCGGGGATCCTTGACGTACTCGCTGTACATATAGTCGCGCTCCTCGTCGGTGACCATTTCCAGGGTCAGCTCGTCGTGGTTGCGCAGGAAGATGCCCCACTGTGCGCCGGACGGGATGGCTGGAGTCTGGGCCAGGATCTCCGAGATTGGGAACCGGGACTCCCGCCGGACTGCCATGAAGATGCGCGGCATCAGCGGGAAATGAAAGGCCATGTGGGCTTCGTCGCCGCCCACCGCGGGATCGCCGAAGTACGCCACCACGTCCGCGGGCCACTGGTTGGCCTCGGCCAATAGCACCCGGTCCGGGAACTCATCGTCGACCACCTTTCGGCAGCGCTTGAGGAATTCATGGGTCCGGGGCAGGTTTTCGCAGTTGGTTCCCTCTTCCTCGAAAAGGTAGGGCACCGCGTCCAGCCGGAAACCGTCGATACCCAGATCCAGCCAGAAGCGCAGCACATCGAGCATCGCCTCGCCGACCTCAGGGTTATCGTAGTTGAGGTCGGGCTGGTGGGAAAAGAACCGGTGCCAATAGAATTGGCAGCGCACCGGGTCATACGTCCAGTTCGATGTCTCAGTGTCGACGAAGATGACCCGGGCTTCCGGGTAACCGGTGTCCTTGTCGCTCCAGACGTAGAAGCCGCCATAGGGTCCCTGCGGATCACGGCGGGACTCCTGGAACCAGGGGTGCTGGTCAGAAGTGTGGTTCATGACCAGGTCGGTGACCACCCGGATGCCCCGCTTGTGCGCCTCGTTGAGCAGCACCACGAAGTCCTCGACAGTGCCGAACTCGGGCAACACGGCTCGGAAATCGGAGATGTCGTAACCACCGTCGCGCAGCGGGGAGGCGTAGAACGGCGGCAACCACAGGCAGTCGATGCCCAGCCACTCCAGGTAGTCCAGCTTGCGGGTCAGCCCGATCAGGTCGCCGGTGCCGTTGCCGTCGTGGTCGTGGAACGCCCGAACCAGGACCTCGTAGAAGACCGCTCGCTTGTACCAGTGCGGGTCGGTAGGGGCGGCTGTCGCGTGGTCGAAGTCGTCGGCCTGCGGTTCCACCAGGTAGCCATCGGACAGCACGGCCTCACCGGTGTGCGGGACTCCCTCCAGGTCGGGGTTGTGTTCGGTGCGGAGATCGGCAGACGACATCGGCGGTTACCTTCGTGGGAGGGTGATCGAGGGTTGTCGTGCGGGCCGGAATGCACAGCGGGGTTGCACCAGTCGTACCGGTCCTAGCCCGGCAATGCAAAAGAAAGTTCGCTACCGTCTGGGAACGCCCATGGCGGCTGGGACGTGGTCGGAATGGGACGCGATCGGAAGAGGTGGACGACGATGGTGAGTGACCGGGTGCCGGTGCGGCGGTTGCCGGCCTGGACCTGGGCCGAGCAGCTGCCCACCTGGCGCGATGCCCGCCCCGGGCTGATCGAGGCAGCGCTGAAACGGGCACAGGCCCGCCCATCGGGCAACTGGTTCGTACTCGCCGCCAGCCGGGAGATCCGCGGCGATCGACCTTTCGGGCGGACTATCGCAGGTGTCGAGGTGGTGGCCTGGCGCACCGCCGACGGGGCGCTGCACGCCGGCCCCGGGGAGTGCCCACACCTCGGGGCGCCGCTGTGCCGGGCTGCGGTGACCAGCGGGCAGTTGGTGTGCCGCTGGCACGGCATGGCGATCGGGGCGCGCGGTGTGCCGGGGTGGGACCCGTTCCCAGCCCACGACGACGGGGTGCTGGCGTGGGTGCGGTTGGACGACGTGGGCGGGGAGGCTCCGCTGCCGGCACCGGTGCTGCCCCGCCGGCCCGATCCACAGACCAGCCTGGATGCGGTATTCACCGGGATCGGCCGCTGCGAGCCGGAGGACGTGGTCGCCAACCGCCTGGACCCGTGGCACGGCAGCTGGTTTCACCCGTATTCTTTCGTCGGGCTCCGCGTCATCGAGGAGCCGAGCGAACAGGTCGACCGGTTCGTGATAGAGGTCGCTTTCCGGCTCACCCGGCGGTTCGGGGTCCCGGTGCGGGCCGCGTTCAGCTGTCCGGAACCGCGCACGGTGGTGATGGACATCCTGGACGGCGAAGGCGCCGGCAGCGTGGTGGAGACCCACGCCGTCCCGCTGGGTGTCGACGACGCCGGCCATCCACGCACCGCGGTGATCGAGGCGACCATCGCCAACTCACCCCGCCCAGGCTTCGCCGTCGCCCGCCGCGGGGCGCCGCTGATGCGCCCGGCGATGCGCTGGGCCGCCGCCCGGCTGTGGCGGGACGACCTGGCCTACGCGCGGCGTCGCTACGAGCTACGCACCACCGGCCGCTGGCCAGGCTGACCCTGGCCCAGCGACCAAGGACCGCTAGGCGAACCGGGCCGCGGCGGCGCGCAGGGGAGCTAGCCGGCCCCGGACCGGGACCGTCCATAGCGGGTGCCCCCGCAGGCCCCACTGTCCCAGCAGCGCGTCGGCGGCGAGGAAACCGCTGGTCGCTGCGCGCTCCATCAGCGCAACCGGCAGGTCGACACGGGTCAGGTCCCCGGCGAGCACCACGTTCGGATCGGGGGTGGTGACGGTGGGCCGGTCGCCGAAGGTTCCTGGTGCGAACAGCGGGCAGTCGGCCCGTACTTCGTGGCGCTCGTCGATGATCGTGGCGCCGGCCGTCTCCGGGTAGATCCGTCGCAGCTCGTCGACGAGCTGGCGCTTGGCTTGCTGCGGGTCGCCGACCAGCGCGTAGGCGTGTAGTTCCACCACTGAGCCGCCGGTGCGGCGGGCCCAGCGGGCCGCCTCGCCCTCGAATCGTTCCAGCACGCTGACGTTGTCCAACGGCCCGAACCCGCTGGTGCCGAGGAATCCGGGCCGATCGGGGTTCACCGGGCGGTCCAGCCACAGCCGGGATACCAGGAACGGCGGGGCGGTGCGCAGCCGCGCGATCTGCGCCCGCCAGGGTGCCCCGCCGAGCTCGGGTGAGGCGGCGAGCAGTGCCTGCAACCCGGTGACGTCGGCGGCGAGCACCACGGCGTCGACCTCCTGCCCGCCGTCGCCGCCGGCGTGGACGGCGAAGCGACGCTCGCGCCCCGGGGTCACCTGCTCGACAGCCACGCCCGCGCGTACCGGCACCCCGATCTCGGCCAGGTAACCGCCCATCGGATCCCACAGTGCCTGCGGGAACGGTTCGGGGGTCACGTCGAACACCAGGCCCTCGGCCGAGCCCAGGAAGTAGATGTGGAACATCGTGGCCAGCTCGGCCGCCGACAGCTCCCGGGGATCGGCGAAGAAGCTGCGGGAGAACACCGAGAACGCCAGGTGCCGGGCCGCGTCCGGGAAGCGCACCCGCTCCAGAAACGTCATCGCGTCCTGATCGTCCAACCGCCGGTAGACCTCCGGCACCGACACGTCGACCAACGGCAGCGCGGCCACCGGATCGATCCGGGTGACCAGGTCCCGCCACTGGAAAGTGGGGCTCAACAGTGCGAAGGCCAGCGCGTTCCACGGTGGCGTACGCGGCAGACCCTGGAAGGTATCACGATGGCCGTCGGCGTCGATCAGCGGGTAATCCGCCATCGGCACCAGCGCCCGACCCAGCGGATCGGCCCGGCGCAGCAGCGCCCGCAGGTTGTAGTACTGCCGGAAGAAGGCATGAAACCCGCGGCTCATCGTGGCCGGGGATCCATCGGCCAGCATGATCGGCCAGCCGCGCAGCCGGCCGCCGAGCTGCGGCTCCCGCTCCAGCAGCTGCACTTGCACGCCGCGCTCGGCCAGCGCTACGGCTGCGGCGATGCCGGCGATCCCACCGCCGACGACGGCGACCCGGGGAGGTTGCCCCTCAGGTCGCGGCCGACCAGCCCGTGGCGGGTGCAGTACGGCCCGGCGGTCCCGGCCCGGCCGTTGCCCGTTGCCGCTGCGTTCGGCCGCTGACGTCACGCCGGCCGCCGGGCCACAACGGTGTGCACGATGCCGTGTTCCCAACCCCGCATCGTGTCGATCCGGACGTCGACCAGGCCATGCCCGCGCAACCGCGCCGCCAGCTCGTCGGCGGTGTCGAAACGCAGCACACTGCGCCACAGGTACCGGTAGAGCCCGGCCCGACCGGTGACCACCTTCCCGGCTGGGATGATCACGCTCCAGCACACCGCGGTCCAGATCGCCGCGCTTCGCCGCCGACCGTCCAGGGCGTAGTCGTGTACCGTCAGCGGCGCTCCCGGCGCCAGCTGATCGCACAGTCCGGCAAGTACCGGGTCCGGGTCGGGCAGGTTGCGCACCAGGTACGCGGCGAAGATCCCGTCGAACGGTCCCTGCACCCCGGCGTCGGCGAGCTCCTCGGCCCGGGCATGCACGAACGACACCCGCGCCGGCCAGTCGGCCTGACGGGCCTTGGCGAGCATGCCGGCCGATGCGTCCACCGCGGTGATCCTGGCCTTGGGCGCGGCCGCGAGCAGCGCCAAGGTCGACGCCCCGGTGCCGCAACCCAGGTCCAGCAGGTGCAACCCGGCGCCGTTGCCCGGAATCCGCATCCGGTGAGCGGACCGGGACAGGTTGCTGTAGTAGCCCGGGCTCGCGCCGACCAGCCGGTCGTAGCTGGCCGCGGCAGCATCGAACTCACTCGTTACGTCGATCGTCACGATAGGCAGCCTAGTTGTGGATAACCCGTGAGTGGCGATGCGAGTCCTGACCCTCATCGCCACTCACGGGTGGCGCAGCCACACGATATGCGCCACTGCCCGCCAGGGCTGCAGCTGCACGAAGTTGGCGTGACCCCAGTTGTAGGTTTCGCCGCTGACCTCGTCGTATCCGAAGAAGCGGGCCAGCGGGTCGAGCCCCAGCGCGGGCAGATCCAGCGAGACCATCCCGCTGACCGTGCTGAACGGCTCCAGGGTGACCACGCAGATCACGGTGTCGCCGGTGGCGGGGTCGGTCTTGGAATACGCCAGCAGCGACGGATTGTCCACCTGGTGAAACCGCAGCGTGCGCATTTGCTGCAGCGCTGGATGCGCCCGCCGTATCGCGTTGAGCCTGGTTATCCATGGCTCCAGTGATAGCCCTTGCGCTAGCGCGCCGGCGAAGTCTCGGGGGCGCAGCTGATATTTCTCGCTGTCCAGGTACTCCTCGCTACCCGGCGCCACCGCCACGTTCTCGAAGAGCTCGAATCCGGAGTAGACGCCCCATGAGGGAGACAGCGTGGCAGCCAGCGCGGCGCGGATGGCGAACATACCCGGCCCGCCCTGCTGTAGTGACTCGTGCAGGATGTCCGGGGTATTGACGAATAAGTTGGGCCGCATCTCGTCCGCTCTGGACGCCAGCTCCGTCGCGTACTCGGTGAGCTCTTGTTTGCCGGTGCGCCAGGTGAAGTAGGTGTAGGACTGGGTGAAACCGAGTCGGGCCAGCCCGTAAAGTCGGGCCGGCCGGGTGAACGCCTCAGCCAGGAAAAGCACATCCGGGTGGCGGTCCTTGACCTGCCAGATAAGCCACTGCCAGAAATCCGGCGGCTTGGTGTGTGGGTTGTCTACCCGGAATATCCGCACCCCGCGCTCTACCCAGAACAGCAGCACCCGCAGCATCTCCAGATAGCTACCGCGGGTGTCGGAGTCGAAGTTGAGGGGGTAGATGTCCTGGTAGCGCTTGGGTGGGTTCTCCGCATAGGCGATCGTCCCGTCCGGGCGGGTGGTGAACCACTCCTGGTGTTCCTTGGCCCACGGGTGATCGGGCGCGCATTGCAGCGCGTAATCCAGAGCGACCTCTATGCCGAGCTCGCGGGCTCGGGCGACGAAAGCCTCGAAGTCCTCCAACGTGCCCAGCCTCGGGTGCACGGTGTCGTGCCCGCCCTCGGCCGAACCGATCGCCCAGGGCGTACCGACGTCGTCGGATCCGGCATGCAAAGTGTTGTTGGGGCCCTTGCGGTTCACCTCACCGATCGGGTGGATCGGCGGCAGGTACGCCACGTCGAAGCCCATCCGGGCGATCCGCTCCAGCTCACCGGTGGCGGTCGCGAAGGTTCCGTGCACGGGCTCGCCCTGGTCGTCCCTGCCGCCGGTAGACCGCGGGAAGAACTCATACCAGGAGCTGAACAGCGCTCGGGGGCGGTCCACCCACACCTTGTGCGAAGCGCCGCGGGTGATCAGATCACGCAGTGGGTCGGCGGTCAGAACTTCGACCACCGGCCCGGCGAGCGCTGGAGCCACCCGCTCGTCGAGGCGCAGTTCGATGTCCCGCAACGCCGCCGCCGCGGCGCTCAGCGCCGCTCGGTTGGCCTGATGACCAGGGCGGCGAGCCGCTCGCTCCAGCAACCGGGCGCCCACGATCAGGTCATTCTCCAACTCGGACACGGTCTGACCGGCGCCGATCTTCACCTCGACCGCGTGCCGCCAGGTCTCCCAGGGATCGGCCCAGCCATCTACCCGGAAGCTCCACCAACCCACCTCGTCAGCCACCACAGTCGCGGTGAACTGGTCGAGGCCTGCTGGTCCAGGCTGCATCCGGATCTGGCTGCCCGACCCGTTGCCCGACCCATTGCCCGACCCGTTGCCCGGACCGCGCCAGAGCACCGTGGCGCCCACCGCGTCGTGGCCCTCGCGCCAGACCGTGGCGCAGACCGGAACATGCTCCCCGACCACCGCTTTGCTGGGGTACCTCCCGCAGGAGACCACGGGCGTTACATCATCGATGGCGATCCGACCACTCACCGCTGCCGCCCCTTTTCCTCGGTCCTCAAGTCGGCCTCCAGTCTGCCGGGATCGGCCGGCTGGTGCGCGCTGGGTGTGACACTCGTGACGGACACCGCGCTGTGCCTCCACCCAACGGGGGCCGCCGGATAAAGTCCGCCCATGAGAGCACTGCGCCGGTTCACCGTCCGCGCCCAGTTACCGGGACCGTTGGCCCCGCTGGAGACTCTGGCCACCAACCTGCGGTGGACCTGGCATCCGCCGACCCAGGACTTGTTCGCCTCACTCGATGAGTGCGTCTGGGACACTGTCCACGGGGATCCGGTGCGGCTGCTCGGTGAGATCCCCACCCGCCGGCTCACCGCGCTGGCCACCGACGAGGGGGTGGTGGCCCGCACCAACGCGCTGGCGCAGGATCTGCGCCGCTACCTCGACGATCCCCGGTGGTATCAGCAACGCGCAGCAGTGCTACCAGCGGCGATCGCCTACTTCTCGATGGAGTTCGGCGTCTCCGAGGTGCTGCCGTTCTACTCCGGTGGCCTGGGCGTGCTGGCGGGTGACCACCTCAAGGCTGCCTCGGATCTGGGGTTACCGCTGATCGGTGTGGGTCTGCTCTACCGCTCGGGTTACTTCAGGCAGTCGTTGTCGCTGGACGGTTGGCAGCTGGAGCACTACCCAGCCCTGGATCCGCAGGGTCTGCCGCTGCACCTGGTGGCCGACGACACCGGCAAGCCGCTGTTGGTGAGCGTCAACATGCCTGGCGGACGGGTGCTGTGCGCGCGGATCTGGCGGGCTGACGTCGGGCGGGTGCCGCTGCTGCTGCTGGACTCTGACATCGAGGACAACCCTGACGACCTGCGCGGGGTCACCGACCGGCTCTACGGCGGCGACCAGGACCATCGGATCACCCAGGAGATCCTCGCCGGGGTCGGCGGGGTCCGTGCCGTGCGGATGTTCTGCCGGCTCACCGGCCATCCCGCACCCGAGGTGTTCCACACCAACGAGGGCCACGCCGGTTTTCTCGGTCTGGAACGGATCCGTGAGCTGATCACCGACGATGGGCTGAGCTTCGACGAGGCATTGACCGCGGTGCGCGCCGGCACCGTGTTCACCACGCACACTCCGGTACCCGCCGGTATCGATCGCTTCCCGGTAGACCTCGTGCGCCACCACTTCGTCGGGTTCTCCAGCGAGGCTGGGTCATCAGGGGAGACAGGGCTGCTGCCTGGCGTCGACGTCGACCGGGTCCTGGCGCTGGGCGCCGAGGACCACCACGGGATGTTCAACATGGCGAATATGGGTCTGCGGCTGGCCCAGCGCGCCAATGGAGTGTCACAGCTGCACGGCGCCGTGTCCCGGGCGATGTTCCGTGGGCTGTGGCCGCAGTTCGACGTCGAGGAGGTGCCGATCGGATCAGTCACCAACGGGGTGCACGGCCCGACCTGGGCCGCCCGGGAGCTCGGGGGCGTGCTCGGCGAGTCCGACGACGGCAGTGCGGCCCTGTCGGCGCCCGACTCCGTCCTGTGGGAGCTGCGCTGCGTGCTGCGCGCCAAACTGGTGCACGAGGTGCGCAGGCGGGTCCGGGTCGCCTGGCTGGAGCGCGGTGCCTCCGCGCCGGAGCTGGGCTGGACGTCGCGGATCTTCGATCCGGACGTTCTCACGATGGGTTTCGCTCGCCGGGTGCCCACCTACAAGCGGCTCACCTTGATGCTTCGCGACCCTGACCGGCTCCGCGGCCTGCTGCTGGATCCGCAACGGCCGGTGCAGCTGATCATCGCCGGCAAGTCGCATCCCGCTGACGACGGGGGCAAGGCGCTGATCCAGCAGGTGGTGCGGTTCGCCGACTCGCCGGACGTGCGGCACCGGATCACGTTCCTGCCCGACTACGACATGTCGATGGCCCGGTACCTGTACTGGGGCTGTGACGTGTGGCTGAACAACCCGCTACGGCCGTTGGAGGCATGCGGCACCTCGGGGATGAAGTCCGCGCTCAACGGTGGGTTGAACCTGTCCATCCGGGACGGCTGGTGGGATGAGCTCTACGACGGCCGCAACGGGTGGGCCATCCCGACCGCCGACGGTGTCGAGAATCCGGAGCGTCGGGACACCCTGGAGGCCAACGCGCTCTACGAGCTGATCACGACCCAGCTCGCCCCGGAGTTCTACGACCGTGGCGCCGACGGTGTGCCGACCAGCTGGGTGTCCATGGTGCGGCACACGCTGGCCACGCTGTGCCCGCAGGTCCAGGCCTGCCGGATGGTGCAGGAGTACGTAGAGAGTCTCTACGCGCCCGCAGCCGAATCGGCCGCGGTGGTGCGCGCCGACTCCTTCGCCGGGGCCCGCGCGTTGTCGCGGTACCGGTTGCGCGTCGAGGCTGCGTGGCCTCGGGTGCGGGTAGCGCAGGTGGACATCTCCGGCCTGCCGGCCACCCCGGAGCTGGGCTCGGAGATGACGGTTCGGGCGGCGGTGGAGTTGGCCGGACTGCAGCCGTGCGACGTCGACGTCCAGGTCGTGGTGGGTCGGGTCGACGACGGGGACGAGCTACAGGACCCGCTCGTGGTGGCCATGCAACCGGTCGGCGGCGTTGATGGCGAGGGTGACCGATTCGAGGCGACGCTACGGCTGCCGCACGCCGGGCTGGTCGGATACACCGTGCGGGTCCTACCGCAGAACCCCATGATGGCCAGCCCCGCCGAGTTCGGCCTGCTCCACCTGGCCACCTGATCCCGACGACTCGCCCGCTAACCCCTGGCCCCCGCCGCTGCCGCCTCACCTTGATCGCCGTTTATGTGCTTGCGACGACAGGCCGTGTCGTCCTGGGCACCCAAACGGCGATCACTGGGGGTTGCGCCGGGGAGAATCTGTCCACAGCGGGGGTGCTGTCCACAGGGCCGGGACGCTGACGCTCGGCGGGTGGGTGAGGTTCGGCGATGCTCGTGCCTGTGTTGATCGAGGAACTCGCCGATTCCCAAGACGGGGTATTGACCCGGGACCAGGCACTACGCGGCGGGCTGACGCTCCGGCAGGTGCAGCATCGGGCCCGTACCGGGAAGTGGATCACGCTCCACCCGGGGGTCTATCTGATCGGGCGGCGCGAACCCGACCAGCAGGCTTGCACCCGTGCGGCCGTGGCGTGGGCGGGTTCGGACGCCGTGGCGAGCGGGTTGACGGCGGCCTGGTGGTGGTAGCTGCGAGACTGGGCGCCGGGCGCCGCTGAGGTGACCGTGCCCCAGGCGCGATCCCGTCGCCCGCCGGCGGATGTGGTGCTGCGCCGGCGAGATCTCGACCCGGCGGATCTCGGCGTGTTGCGCGGGCTGCCGGTGACCGCGCTGCCACTCACCGTCCTCGATGCGGCGGTGGCGCTGGGCAGCGACTCCGGCCGGCCGCTGGTGGATCGGGCACTGCAGCGCCGAGTGTCGTTCGCCCAGCTTCATGCCGCGTACTGCCGATCATCTGGCAGGCACGGATCGCCGTGGCTGGGGCAGGTGCTGCGGCAGGCTGCAGATGGGGCGAGCTCGGATGCCGAACGGGTCGTGCACCGGCTGCTCCGGGGTGCTCGGATCGATGGCTGGGTGGCCAACCACCTGGTGGTGCTGTCCGGGATCGAATACTGGATCGACGTCGCCTTCGAGGCCCGCCGGCTGGCCCTGGAAGTCGATGGCTGGGCATGGCACTCCGACGTCGACCGGTTCGCCCATGATCGGCGCCGGCAGAACGCCATGGTGCTTGCGGGCTGGACCGTGCTGCGCTTCACCTGGCACGACCTGATGTCCCGGCCCGAGGAGGTGGTAGCCGAGATCCGGGCGGCCCTGCGCCACGCCGAGGATGCGGGTTGATCACGACTTGGGTGACCTGGGCGACATCCCGTGTCGTTTTCGGCACACAAGTCGTGATCAACGTTGGGCACCCGCCCCGGTCGAGAGCAGAAGCGCCCCGGTCGAGAGCAGAAGCGCACCGGTCGAGAGCAGAGGTGCCCCGATCGGGAGCACTAGCTCCGCGGCGCCCGGAAGACCAGCAGCGTCCGGGCGGGGACTGTCATCCGGGTGCCCGGGCGCCTGTTTCGCGGGTGGGAAGGCACCCCGTCCGCGGAGCCAGTGTCCAGTACCGGTTCGAACCGCTCGCCGTATTCGGGGCCCGGCAGTGTGATCATGATCGGGTGCGCGCCGGCGTGCAATACCAGCAACCATGAGTCGGTGGCCGGTGGCGGTGGGTGAGATCGCACGTCGGCGCCATCGATCCACATCCCTAGAGTCCGCCGCTCGCCGTCTTGCCAGTCGTTGAGTTCCATGGGCCGCCCGTCGGGATGCAACCAGACAAGGTCGGGCGTGTCGGTGGGGGTGGTGCGGCCCTCGAAAAACTCCGGTTGGCGTAGCGCGGGCGTTGTGTTGCGCAGCGCAAGCAGGCGGCGAGTGAAGGCGGTCATCATCTCGGTATCCGGAGTTGCGGACCAGTTCAGCCACGAGGTCTCGTCGTCGAGCCGGTAGGGGTTGTTGTTGCCACCCTGGGTGCGCCAGCGCTCGTCGCCAGCAAGCAGCATCGGGGTGCCGGTGGACAGCACCAGGGTGGCCAGCACGTTACGTGCCTGGCGGCCCCGCAGGCTGCGCACCGCCGGGTCCTCGGTATCCCCTTCAACACCGCAGTTCCACGATCGGTTGTCATCGGTGCCGTCGGCGTTGCCCTCACCGTTGGCCTCGTTGTGCTTGCGGTTGTAGGAGACCAGGTCGCGCAGCGTGAACCCGTCGTGCGCGGTGACGAAGTTGATCGATGCCCACGGCCGGCGGCCGCTTGTCGCGTAGAGGTCGGAGCTGCCCGCCAACCGGGATGCGAGCTGGCTGACTCCGGGCACGCCGCGCCAGAAGTCGCGCACCACGTCGCGATAGGGACCGTTCCACTCGCTGAAATGCACCGGGAATCCGCCGACCCGGTAGCCGTCGCGAGTGGCGTCCCAAGGCTCGGCGATGAGTTTGCGGCTGCGCAGCAGCGGGTCTGAGGTGATAGCTGTGAGCAGTGGGGCGGCCGGGTCGAAGGGGCCGCCCCGGGGGCGCCCCAGCACACTGGCCAGGTCGAGGCGGAAGCCGTCGACGCCCAACTCGCCTGCCCAGTACCTCAGCGCGTCGGTGACCAGGGCAGCCACTGTGGGTGAGCCGCTGTCCAGAGTGTTGCCGCAGCCGGTGAGGTCGGGCTGAAGGTAGGGATCGAGGTAGTAGGCGCGGGCGTCCAATCCTCGGTAGGCCAGCGTGGGGCCGTCCACGCCGCCTTCGCAGGTGTGATTCGCCACCATGTCGACGATGACCTCGATGCCCGCGGCGTGCAGCGCGGCCACCATCGTGCGGAACTCCTCCACCTCAGCGCCGGGCACGGCAGCGTACCCGGGATGCACCGCAAGCAGGGCCAGCGGCGAGTAGCCCCAGTAGTTGGGCGCCCCGATGCGCAGCAAGGACGGTTCGTCGCAGTACGCGGACACCGGCAGCAGCTCCACGGCGGTGACGCCCAAATCGGTGAGATGGGAGATCACCGCAGGGTGTGCCAATCCCAGGTATGTGCCGCGGTGCTCCGGCGGTACCTCGGGATGGGTGCGGGTGAAGCCACGCACATGTAGCTCGTAGAGCACTGTGTGCTCCCACGGCACGTCGGGCCGGGTGCCGGTGTCTGAACCGCCGGGCGCAGTAACCACCGAGACGGGCACGCTGCCTCGCGAGTCGACATCGCAGCGAGGGCCGGCCGGATCGCCACGGTAACCCAGCGCGGCCCGCAGGTCGGTCACTTTGCCTTCGATCCGCAACGTGTAGGGATCGACCAGCAGCTTGGCCGGGTTGCAGAATAGGCCGCGCACCGGGTCCCAAGGTCCATGCACCCGGTAGCCGTAGCGCTGTCCGGGACCCAAGCCGGGGACCAGCGCGTGCCATACCCCGAAGGTGCGTTCGGTCAGCGGCACGCGGAGCTCGTCAGCCTCCGGCCACTGTAGACATACCTCGACCGCCTCGGCGACCGAGGAAGCCACCGCGAACCGCACCCCGCCACCCTCGGCGTGCGCGCCGAGTGGGAATGGTCGGCCAACTTGGGAAAGATGTGGGCGGCTCATGGACACTCATCCTGCCTGCCCGGTCCGACATTCAGTCCGGCTGTACCGATCAGCACAATGGCGGGGTGAACGCGGGGGATCAGCCACCACCTGGCAACCTGACCGATCTGGTCGTGCGGATGGACGGCGTGGGCGTCCGGCGCGGCGCCGCCACGCTGCTTCACCGGGTGGACTGGCGGGTGGAGCTGGACGAGAAGTGGGTGATTCTGGGACCCAACGGTGCCGGCAAGACCACCCTGCTGCGGTTGGTCGCGACCGAGCTGCATCCGACCTGCGGGCTGGTGCACGTCCTCGGGGAACGGCTTGGTCGCACCGATGTGTTCGGGCTCCGTCCGCGGATCGGGTTCTCCTCGGCAGCCCTGGCCGCCCGGATCCCCGGTGACGAGCTGGTGTCCGACCTGGTGGTCAGCGCCGGTTACGCGGTGCTCGGCCGGTGGCGTGAACGTTATGAGGACGTCGACAGCGCACGCGCCGCAGGGCTGCTGACGGCTCTGGGGATGGACGGGATGGCGCGGCGGCGCTACGGCACCCTGTCCGAGGGAGAGCGTAAGCGGGTGCTGATCGCCAGGGCGCTGATGACCGATCCGGAGCTGCTGTTGCTGGACGAGCCCGCAGCTGGGCTCGACCTGGGCGGCCGGGAGGATCTGCTGGCCCGGCTGGCCGACTTGGCGGCCGATCCGGACGCTCCCGCGACGGTGCTGGTGACCCACCACGTCGAGGAGATCCCCCCCGGGTTCACTCACGCCATGCTGATGCGCGACGGCGCGGTCGTCGCCCAGGGCTTGCTCGACGCGGTACTCACCCAGGACAACCTGTCGAAGACGTTCGGCGTCGATCTCGTGCTGCGCCGCTTCGGTGAGCGCTACTTCGCCTACCGTCGCGCCGCGGCGACGACGAGGTAACCGGTAGCGTTCGAACCTATGGCGGTGGAGGGCGAGTTCGTCACGCTTGACGTACGCGACGCAATCGGCACGATCCGGCTGGACCGGCCACCGATGAACGCGTTGAGCCGCAGCTGCGCCCAGGAGATCCAGTCCGCGGCCCGGCAGGCAGCAGATCGCACCGAGGTCCGGGCGGTGATCGTCTACGGTGGCGCGAAGGTGTTCGCGGCCGGGGCCGACGTCAAGGAAATGGCGACGATGTCGCCGGCCGAGGTGGCGGCGCAGGCCGCGGCGCTGTCCGCGGCGTTTCGCGCGGTGGCGGACATCCCGAAACCGACGGTGGCGTGGCGTTGGGCCGCCCAGTTCGCCGCCGGGCCGGCGCTCGCGCTCGCAGCGGCCAAAGCCGCTATCGACGACGGGCTCGACGTCGATCTCAGCAAGGGTCTCGCGCTGGAGGCCGAAGCATTCGCCCTCGCCCGAACCGAGGATCGCGTGGCGGGGACGCGCTCGTTCCTCGACCACGGCCCCGGCAAGGCGACGTTCACCGGCCAATAGCCCGCGTCTGCGTGGTTACCACGTATGTACTGGGCTGATTGCAGTGAGTAGTATGGCGGGTGCACGCCACCGCAACGTTGGAGGGACCGCCGTAATGCTGGGTCTGGTCGTCGCGCTGCTCGTCATCTGGCTCATCGTCGCGTGCATCGGGATTGCCATAAAGGGCCTGTTGTGGCTCTTTGTCGTCGGGATCATCCTATTCGTTGTCACGACCGCCTTCGGCGCTTTCACCGCCAACAAGTAAGGGTGGTTGTCGGCAACGGTCGGTGTTGCGGGAGCCAGGTTGCGCACCGGTTCGGCTAACGTGCTCGGGGTGTCGGACGGACCAGACCTCAACCCGCACAACCTCCTCAACATCCTGCTGCACCACCTCGAGGTGCCCGCAGCCTTCATTCCCGGATCGGTGCTGCTCGGCGGGCTGGCCTGGTGGCTGGCCCCGCGTCGGGGTTGGGCTCAGAGGCCGGCAGTTCTTGCCGGGTGCGCGCTGGCGCTGGCCCTGGCGCTCACCGTGGTACGGCCGTTCGGGCATTTCGAAGCGGGTGGCCTCAACCCACTGACGACGTTGCGGGAATGTTCGGTCGGCAGCCTGTCGTTGGCCCATCTCTACGAACAGCTCAACGTGGCGATGCTGGTGCCGTTCGCGTTTTTCGGGACCCTGGCAACTCGTCGCCCGTTGCTCGCCGTGGCATCCAGCGCGCTGGTCAGCGGGTTCGCGGAGTTCGTCCAGGGCGCTACCGGCGGCGGCGAGTGCCAGCTCCGCGATCTGGTGCACAACACCGCTGGCGGTGTCCTCGGCGCGTTGCTTGCGGTGGTGGTGCTGCAGCTGCGAGCGCGGCGATCGCCCGGCGTCACCGCAGAGATCGGAGCCGGTGCAGGATCATCGCGTTGACCGGCGTCAGGTC
>JALYTS010000211.1 GCA_030854185.1 Actinomycetota bacterium
CCGCACCCGCCCGTCGGAGACGACCCCCGCCTCCAACTCCGCCGCGCCCCGACCCACCGTGTCCGACGACGCCCCCGACACCTGCGCGACCAGCGTGATCCCCCCACGCCCAAGCTGCCGCGCGGCCGCCCCCAACAACAACCGGCGGGCCCGTTCATCAAGGACCACCGCCACCTCGGCCACCGCATCCACAAACCCCCGCGCGAACGACTCCGCCGACCCCACGATCCCCGCCATAACACAAGACTAAGATCAAACCTTGCCAAAACCTAGCTTATTCCCGCGCGAGTCCTTAGCCGAGCACGACAACCGCAGCACGAACAGGTGGCACTTGGTCATCGTGCCGGCGATCTCGGCGTAGAACTCGCCGAAGTCCACCTCACCCTCCGCCCCCGGCTCGTGGGTCTGCGCGATGACCACCTCGACGCCTGCGCGGCCGTGCTCGAGGCGCCAGCAACGCACGTAGCGCGACACCGTCACCTCACAGAGCACCGCGCCATGCTCGGCACCCATGCGCTGCCAGATCCGACGGGCGGTGTGGCGCTGCTTGCGCGGCACCCGCTCATCGGCCTCCAACCAGGAATCGATCACCGCGGTCCACGGCCCGATCGCCGGCGCCGGACGCGGGTAAGCCTTCCGCGGCGGCGGCAACGCCGAGTCCAGAGCCTGGCACACGGTGCGCCGATGACAGAGAGGGCCTCATGCCGCTCCGCCAACGCCCGCACCGACAACTGCTCTAACCGTCGGTCCCTACGGATCCGCTCGAACAGCTCCACCCGTCCAGCCATCCCCTCGTCCACCTCCCCGCGCCGGCGCACGCCGACTGCGGGGATCACTCACCCAGGGGTGGGGCCAGAACTAGTGAAGACACACCGTCCACGCCCGACACCAACCTCAAGGTGGGGCCAAAACCAATGACGACAACCTCACCAACCGGGGCCAGAACAGATGACCACACTCACTGATGGGATAGACCGCCCGGCCATCACGCTTATCGTGCGCGCAGGCACCGGCAGCGAGGGTCGCGGACGGCCTTTGCGGTAGCGGGTCAGATCCCGCAAACTCCCGAAACGGTCGCCAAGGCACAAAACCGGGCCGCAACAACCCGTAGGACAACACCACAGCGATCCACTGCGCGTCGATCACGTCTTGCGGCGGATATTACTCGCCAGTAGCAGGCGTCTTCTTACGCCGCCGAACAGCTCGTATCGGCGGCTCTTGCGGGCGCAGTGTGGTCAGCAGGCGGTCCAGGATCTTTTCCGCGGCGGCCCGTCGGACAGGATCGGGGGAGTACACGGCAACGAGAGCCAAGGTAGCGATCAACAGCAGCGGCAGGCCACCCACCACGAGGCCGGTCACCAGGAGCGGGAGAAGCAGCGTGGGTTGTAGGGTGACTAGCGTCGCCGCACCGACGGCGCCGACGCTCGACACCAGCCAGCTCGCCACTGCACTCACCCCTCCACTCTCTGGGCCGCTGTGTCAGCCGCTGTGCGCATTGACTCCACCAAGGCTTGGCGCAGCTCCCACACGCTGGCCAATACTCGATGCGCGTACTTCAACGCCTCCCAGTGCGACAGCTCGACCAAGTCAGCGCGGAACTCCGCGCGGTAGCGGGGTCGCTGGGACGCTGGGACGCTGGCAGCATCTGTACCGCTAGAGCGATCAATCCTCCGGACACTCGTCCCAGCTTCAAGTCGACACCGTCAGTTACTGCCTCCACCTCCTGCGCTGCGGAGCGGATGCTGTGGGCGAGGTCGAAGTCCAGGGCGCTCTCCAACTCCCAAGCGCGGTTTCTGATGCGGTGAAGGCCGGCTGCGTTTTCTGCGGCGCGGTCCAGAGCGAAGTTCAGGTCCAAGGCCGCGTTCAGGATCCGCGCGGGGGTCATGGGATCCAGTTCGACGTACACGGGGCGGTTCAGGGCCAGGTCCACGCCGAGGTTCAGAGGGAAGTCCAGGTCCAGTGCCCTGGTGACGTGCAGGGCGGCACCGAGCTGCTCGTAGGGGTAAAGAGCCCTGTGGAGCTCTTGGCGGAGGGGGTCGCGGTCCGGGTCGCTGGTGAGGGCGCGGATGCTAGTGACGGCATAGTCACTGGCGTCTGTGAGGCCACGATCGAACATGTCGGCGAGGTCACGGGCGAGGGCGGTGCTGCCGCGCAGGTCGCTAGCCAGGCCGCGAGCGCGATCACGGGCGCTTGCAAGGTCGCTGGCGAGGTCGCGGACGCGCTCGCGGTCGCGGACGCTGGCGAGGTCGCTAATGAAGGTGACGGCGCGGTCACGGGCGCTGGCGAGATCCCAGTTGCGGTAACGGACGCCAGTGATGATGATAACGCGGTCGCGGTTGCGTTCGAAGGTTTTAAGGAGGTCCACGGCGCGGGCATGGGCGTTAGCGCGGGCGCGGGCGCGGGCGACAGCGAGGGCTTGGTCACCGATGCAGGCGAGGGTGCGGTCGCAGGCGCGGGCAAACTCGTCAGCAAGCCTGCTGGCCCGGAACAGATCGTCATGGAGCGCGCTGGCAAGGTCGCGGGCCCCGGCAGGGCGTTTCACGACATCCCTCCGGCGAGGCCAGGGCGCAATCTGTTCATCAGAGCCCGGGGGGTGTGAACACGGGCGAGTGCTGTGCGCGCACGTTCGGCGCCCTCATTGGTGAGTTGATAGTAGCGGCGGCGGGGCCGGCCCTCCTTGGCCGGGTCGATGTCCTCCCAACGGCTCTCCAGCCACCCACAGCCCTCAAGCCGGGCCAGGATGGGGTGGATAGTGCCGCTGGGCAACTCGGCGGCCTGGCCAATCTGTAGGCCGTACATCTCGTGTGTGGGCTCAGCGAGGATTGCCCGCAGCACCAGCTGCGTCGGCAACGTCATCCGCAACACTGGATCACCAGCCATGATCCTACTCAACCTAGCCCCTACGTAGAAAACAACCCACGCCTCAGCGAGACCCGCGTGCTGCACCGATCAGCCCGTCGCAACGGGATGCAACGGGAGTAGCCATGACGCTTCTATGTGTTGTCAAGACATATTTCAAGATCGAGTCCTGGTTTAGGTGAATGGGTCGGGGGGTCACGTCCCGCGGTTCGAGGGTAGGTGCGGCGGGATCGTGACGGGGAGAGGTAGGCAGGCGGGGGGTCAGGGGAGCAGGTCGGTGACCGCTACGGGTTCGTCGCAGTGTGGGCACAACCCGCCGATGTCGACCCGGCGGCAGGGTCGGTGGCAGTCCGGGCACCACTGCTGGCCGAGGTAGCGCTGTTGGCACTCGCCGCAGGCGTAGACGGTGGTGTCGCGGCGTGGTCGGCGGGTCGCGGTGGTAGCGGTGTGGGTTTGGGTGGGTGGCTCTGGGTGGCGGGCTCGCCAGGCGGCTTGCCGGCAGGCCGGTGAGCAGTACCGCTGCCGTCGGTTGCGGAGGAAATCGACACCGCACTCGGGGCAGCAGCACAACCGGGCGGGGGATGTCGTCTCGACATCGTTACGCGACGGGGTGTTAGGCATCGGCGGGGCTCATCGCGGTGGTCATGGTGGTGGTCAGGGCGCGGTAGAGCTCGCGGGTGATGTAACGCTTGAGGCAACGCCGGATCTCGCGGCTGGCTTGCCTTGGGCGGTGCGCCGGGCGACGTAGGCTCGGGTTCGCTCACAGCAGCGCATCCGGGTCACGGCGATGGTGTGGACGGCGCGGTTGAGGGCCCGGTCACCGCCGCGGTTGAGCCGGTGGCGGGTGGTGCGCCCGCTGCTGGCTTGAAGCGGGTTGGTGCCGGCCAGCGCGGCGAACGCCGCGTCGCTAGGGCACCTGCCGGGATGGGAGAAGCTGATGATCGCCTGGGCGGCGCTGACCGGGCCGATGCCGCGGCGGTCGGTCAGCCCGGGAGCCAGGTCATCGACGATGGCCGCCAGCTGGGCGCGGTTGGCCGTGAG
>JALYTS010000039.1 GCA_030854185.1 Actinomycetota bacterium
CGGAACTCGTCGTCATTTTTGGTGGTCACAATGCCAATAATTTCACGGGTTGATCATCTCAATGGGAACGACACACCATGCAAATAAGAATTCATTCCATTGGGTTAGTTATTTACTTACAGTCACTTACCGTCAGCTTATTAGACCGAGTGGTGCAATCTGGTCGGATGGGACGACGGGGCGGCCGCTGACGTCCTAGTCTGCCGACGATGCTCGGGGGGCGTCCTTAACACCAGAAGGACTACCAATCGAGAGAGCGACCCGGAGGTCGCTCATGAAGTAGAGGATCATGCCAAAACTGACTCCCCCAACGCCACTGCCGCCACGCAACACGACGAGAGGCCGATCCATATCCTCTGGATCAACTGCGGTTGTCCTGTGACGGGGAGCCCAAGGTCTCGTTAACCGCAGCGACCCAGCCCAGCATCGAGGAAATCGCCCTGGGAGCCCTTCCCGGTCTCCCCAAGATTGCGCTGCACTGGCCGTTGATCGACTTCGAATGCGGACCGGAACAAGGCGCTGACAAACTCGTCGAATGGTTTCACAAAGCAGGCCGGGGTGAGTTGGAACCATTCGTGCTCGCGGTCGGCACCTGCGCCACCTACGGCGGCATCCATGCCATGGCAGGCAACCCGACCGGTGCCATGGGCGTGCCCGGACTACCTGGGCTGGGACTGGAAGTCCAAGGCCGGGGTCCCGATCGTCTGTGTGCCTGGCTGCCCCGCAAGAAGGGCCCCGAGCTCGTCACCGGCTACACCCCGGACTGGGGCGACGACCGAGTACGGTCAACGCGTCTACGTGCGCGTCGACGTCTGCTCGCGGTCAGGCACCGAAGGAGCGCTCTACGATGGCGCGGGCTCTGCGGGTGATCCGGCGGTACTCGTCGACGACCTGGCCGGGATCGTTATCGGCCGAGCGGCCCAGCGCCCTGGCCACAGCAGTTAATTCGCGGCCGGATGTGGGCAGTTGGTCGACTTGCTTGCCCCGAACCAGACTGAGAACGTTACGGGTCCTGGTCACCAGCTTCCAGGCAGCAAGCAGGACCTCCGCATCGGCCGTGGGGAGCAGGCCGGCATCTGCGGCGGCCCGCAGGGCGATCGTGGTGGACGGTGTGCGTAGCGTCGGCACCTCATGAGCATGTTGCAACTGCAGCAGCTGGATGGTCCACTCCACGTCGGCCAGCCCGCCCCTGCCGAGCTTGGTATGGGTCGTGGGGTCAGCGCCGCGGGGTAGCCGTTCGGAGTCGACCCTGGCCTTGATCCGCCGGATCTCGGTAGTCTGGCGGGCACTCAAGCCATCCGCGGGGTAGCGCACCGGGTCGATCATCGAAATGAACCGTTTCCCCAACTCCAGGTCGCCGGCCACCGGGTTGGCCCGCAGCAACGCCTGCGCCTCCCAGGGCTGTGCCCACTGGGTGTAGTAGGCCTGGTACGACGACAGGGTGCGCACCAGCGGGCCCGAGCGACCCTCCGGTCGCAGCCCGGTGTCGACGACCAGCGGAGGATCCTGGGTCGGCGACCCAAGTAGATTGCGCACCGACTCGGCTACTGAGGAAGCGAACCGCACCGCGGCCGTCTCGTCGGATCCGGCTACCGCCTCACAGACGAACAGCACGTCGGCATCGGAGTTGTAGCCCAGTTCCGCGCCGCCCAGCCGGCCCATGGCGATCACCGCGATCCGGGCCGGCTCGGCCTGCCTGCGATCGATCTCCGCGCGCAGCGCGACGTCAAGCGCCGCGGACAGCACCGCGGTCCATACCGAAGACAACGCCAGGCACACCGCGTCGACGTCGAGTAACCCGAGCAGGTCGGCGCAGGCGATCCGGAACAGCTCGTAGCGACGCAGCGCCCGGGCGGCCGTCACCGCGGCACCGAGGTCATGGTACCGGCATGCGGTGGAATGCAGCGACATCGCAACCTCCGTCGGGTCGCGACCTGCCATCTCCTCCGGGTCGGTCAGTAGCTGTAGTGCCTCCGGCGCCCGCACCAGCAGGTCGGCCACCATCCGCGAGGTACCGAGCAGAGCCATCAGTCGCTGCGCCACGGCACCCTCGTCGCGCAGTAACCGCAGGTACCACGGGGTTTCGTCGAGCGCCTCAGATACCCGGCGGTAGGCGGCTAGCCCACGATCGGGATCCGGGGTGTCGGCGAGGAACTCCAGTAGTACGGGCAGCAGCGCGGACTGGATCGCCGCGCGCCGGGAAACCCCATCGGTGAGCGCTCGTAGATGCCCCAGCGCTCCCTGCGGTGAGGCGTAACCCAGTGCCGCCAGCCGCGCCTTCGCCGAGGACTCCGTCAACCGGTACGCCTCAGTGGGCACCTTGGCCACGGCCTCCAGCAACGGCCGGTAGAACAGTTTCTGGTGTAGCCGGCGGGCCCGGTGCGACTGCCGGGTGTACTCGATTCGCAGTACCTCGAGAGCATCGTGGCGACCGTCGGGCCGCATCCCCGCGGCGCGGGCCAGCCAGCGCCACGCCGCGGTGTCATCGTCGGCCGGGAGCAGGTGGGTACGGCGCAGCTTCTGCAGCTGCAACCGGTGCTCCAGCAGGCGCAGGAACCGGTAGGAGGCGGCCAGGTTCGCTGCGTCGTCGCGACCGACGTACCCGCCTTCGCCCAGCGCGGCCAACGCCGACACGGTCGGCGCGACCCGCAGCGACTCGTCGGTGCGGCCGTGCACCAGCTGCATCAGTTGCACGGCGAACTCCACATCGCGCAAGCCGCCGTGACCCAGCTTGAGCTCCCGGTCGACCAGTTCCGCGGGCACGTACGCGGCGACCCGGCGGCGCATCGCCTGAACCTCGGAGACGAAGTTCTCCCGGTCCGCCGCGGTCCACACCATGGGTCCGACGGCCTCCATATACTGCTCACCGAGCTCGGCGTCACCGGCGATCGGGCGGGCCTTGAGCAGCGCCTGGAATTCCCAGGTTTTGGCCCATCGGCGGTAATAGGCCAGGTGCCCTTGCAGGGTGCGCACCAGTGCCCCGGCTTTGCCCTCGGGGCGCAGCGCCGCGTCGACCTCGAAGCACACCGACGCGACCCGCATCATCGCCGAGGCCAGCTTGGTAGCGGCCCCCAGCTCATCTTCGGAACCACCCACGAAGATCACGTCGACGTCCGAGACGTAGTTGAGCTCGGCCCCGCCGCACTTGCCCATCCCGATCACCGCGAGCCGGGGGGGTGGACCGTTCGGAGTCACCTCCGCCACCCCGACGGCGAGGGCCGCGCGCAGTACCCCGGCGGCAAGTTGGGCGAGCGCCGCTGCCACCTGTTCGAAGGGTGCCACCGGCAACTCGGGCTCCACCACGGCACCTAGATCGGCGGCCGCGAGCTCGGTAATCAGATCACGGTAGGTAACCCGCAGCGCCCGCTGGGCCGTGACGCCAGTCAGCGTCGCCCGGTTCGGGACCGCACTGCCTGGAGACGTGGGGTCCGCGCCGACCGCAAACAGTAGCCGTTGCCCCGCCCGGTCCGCCCAGTTGGGGCTGGTCGCC
The DNA here is from genome assembly GCA_030854185.1 of Actinomycetota bacterium. Classification (GTDB taxonomy): domain Bacteria; phylum Actinomycetota; class Actinomycetes; order Mycobacteriales; family Pseudonocardiaceae. The sequence continues at coordinate 3,491 of JALYTS010000039.1, forward strand.
TCCGGACTGGCCAGCGCATGCCAGCGCTGCGGGTTGGCCACCAGATGATCCCCGAGCGCGGTCGACGAACCCAGTACCCCGAGCAACCGCCCGCGAACCCCGGGGTCTCGCCGCATCAAGCCGTCGAGCTCGACCCAGCCGTCGCCGATGGCCTGGCCCAGCCGGGCCAGGCTGCGCAGGGCCAGGTTCGGGTCTGGCGCCCGGGATAACGCCCACATGGTGGGCTCGGCATCTCGGCGGACCCGACCATTACGCCACCAACCGAGCCGCGTCAGCGTCTCAGCGGCGTCGCCGTCGGTGATCCCCAGCCGCGCCAGGGAAAGTGCGGTTCGCCTGCCTTCGGTCACTACGGCGCTCCAGCCGCTAGTGGCCCAGCAGCGGCAGAACCAGACGGTCCGCCGGCCCGGCAGCCGGAGCCAGCTCGCCAGCGGCCAACGCCACGAACCGCGCCGCTAACGGCCGCCAGGTCTGCGCGATATCGGCGTGCACCTGCTCCAAATGATCAGGATCGAGCTGCCGGACCGGAAAGACGTCGGCGGCGGCACGGCGAGTCCAGGACAGCACTGTGGCGGGCGAAGTCTCAATATGAAACTGGAGACCGTAACCCGCGGCGCCGACTCGAAACGCCTGGTTGGCATGCCGAGGGGAAGAAGCGAGCAGGGTGGCGCCCGGCGGCAGCCGGTGGATCTCGTCGTAGTGGAACTGGATGACGTCGGGGGTCAGCGGCAGCTGCGCGAACAGCGGATCGCCCGCGGCGGCGTCGCGCTTGGCGACGAGTAGCGTGCCGGCCTCGGGGCCGTCGACCGCCCGCCGGACCGCGCCACCGGTGGCCGCCGCCAGTAGCTGACCACCCAGGCAGACCCCGAGCACCGGCAGCCGCTGGGCGACCGCGACCGCGAGCAATCTCCGCAGCCCGGCCAGCCACGGGTGGTCGGCATCGTCGTGCGCACCCATCTCGCCGCCCATGCAGACCACCCCCTCGACATCGTCGAGGTTGGACGGGACCCCGTCGGTTGCCGGACGGCACACGGTGAGGTCCGCCCCGGCGTCCACGAGCCACTCCCCCAGCCGCTCCGCCGGATCAACGTCGGAAGGCTGTAGCAGTAAGAGCTGGGTCGTCACCTTCGCCAGGCTAGCCGGTCTCCTGGAGTTCAACGGGTAAAAGCGATCTGTGCGGCGTCGTGCACCGGGCGGAAACCGATCCTCGGGTAGATCGCATTGCTGATCGGGTTCGCCAGGTCGGTGCTCAGCACCACGTGCTGCGCGCGGGCCTGAAGTGCCCAGCCTGCGGCGGCCGCCGTGACCGCACTGCCGTACCCCTTCCCGCGGTGCTGGGGCGGCGTGTACACGGGTCCGATGGGTGTGCCGGCCGCCGGGGCACTCGCTGACGCCCAGGCCAACGGCTGACCACCAACCTCCCACAGCAGCGCCGCAGCGCCCGCGGCCAGGCTGCGCCTGACTTGTTGCAGGGCGGTCCCGTGGCCGCGCAGACCACCGGTCGCCTCGTCGGCGAAATCCTGCCGCCACTGCGCCAGGAGCTCGAGGTCACCGGCACCGGCCCGCCGGGCCGCACCGGGCACCCCGCCCGGCGGGGTGAGCCGACGCAAAGCGAACACCCGCTGCGCCATCCGCTCGTGCACCGAAGCTCCGGTGCGGGCCGACCAGGATTGCGCGAATGCCTCCGCCTCGCTGCGCGGACCCACCACGCCGGACAGGTGCGGGTGCATCGGGGCGAGTACCTCGATCACCGCATCAGCACAGCGTGCAGGCAACCCACTGATGAGCATTTCCCGGGGCGGCGTGCACAGTGCCACCCCGGCCAGTACGCCGTCACGGCGGACGCTGACCAGCACCGGAGGACCCTCGTCGCCCTCGGGTACCCGCAGGAGCAGGGCGAGCACTGTGAGCGCGATGCTGTGGCGGACCGGGTCGGCCACCAGCAGCGGCCGGGTGAGCGTGGTGAACTCGGCGAGGTCGTGGTGCAACCGGACGTCCATTGCGCCATCGTGACCCGCAACAGGCCGCCGCGTCGATGGAGTTACGCGTCGATGATGTTAGAGGACTGGCAGGTAGGTGCGTAGCTCGTAGGCCGTGACGTGACGCCGGTAGTTGTCCCACTCGGCGCGCTTGTTGCGCAGGAAGAAGTCGAACACATGCTCCCCGAGCGTCTCGGCGACCAGCTCGGAGTTCTCCATCTCGACCAGCGCCTCGGAGAGGTTCTGCGGCAGCGGCGCGTAGCCCGCGGCGCGGCGCTCTCGCTCAGACAGCGACCAGACGTCGTCCTCGGCGGGAGGCGGCAGCTGGTAACCCTGCTGCACGCCACGCAAACCGGCCGCGAGGATCACCGCGTAGGCGAGGTAGGGGTTGCACGCCGAATCCGGGGTGCGGATCTCCACCCGCCGGCTGGACGCCTTGCCCGGCGAGTACATCGGCACCCGGACCAGGGCCGAGCGGTTACGGTGCCCCCAGCACACCGCGGTAGGGGCCTCCCCGCCGATGATCAGCCGCTTGTAGGAGTTCACCCACTGGTTGGTCACCGCGGTGATCTCCCTGGCGTGTGCCAGTATTCCCGCGACGAACGCACGGCCGGTGTCGGACAGCTCGTAGGGGTCGTCGTCGTCGTGGAAGGCGTTGCGGTCGCCCTCGAACAGGCTCATGTGGGTGTGCATCGCAGACCCGGGGTGGTTGGTGTAGGGCTTGGGCATGAATGACGCGCGCACGCCCTGGGTGATCGCGACCTCCTTGACCACGTACCGGAAGGTCATGATGTTGTCGGCCATGGTGAGCGCGTCGGCGTAGCGCAGGTCGATCTCCTGCTGTCCGGGTGCGCCCTCGTGGTGGCTGAACTCCACCGAGATACCCACCTGCTCCAGCGCCTCGATGGTGTGCCGGCGGAAGTGCGGGGCGACATCGTGGCTGGCCTGATCGAAGTACCCACCAGAGTCGGCGGGCACCGGTTCGGAACCGTTGTCCGGGAGGTCCCGCAGCAGGTAGAACTCGATCTCGGGGTGGACGTAGCAGGTGAACCCGGCCTCGGCCGCTCTGGACAGGGTCCGGGTCAGGACGTGCCGCGGGTCCGCCCATGACGGGGAACCATCGGGCATCGTGATGTCACAGAACATCCGCGCCGAGTAGTGCTCGCCCTTGGGGTTCTCCCAGGGCAGCACCTGGAAGGTGGCGGGGTCCGGCTTGGCGATCATGTCGGACTCGTACGCGCGCGCGAAGCCCTGAATCGCCGATCCGTCGAAGCCGATGCCGTCGGCGAAGGCTCCCTCCAGCTCGGCCGGTGCGACAGACACCGACTTCAGATAGCCCAGTACGTCGGTGAACCACAACCGAACGAACCGGATGTCTCGTTCTTCCAGCGTGCGCAGCACGAACTCCTGCTGGCGGTCCATGTGCGAAGGGTAGTGGACAGTCGGTGACGGCACTGTGGTCTGCCCCTACGATGACAGGATGCGATTCTTCGCCTTCATCGCCGCACTGATCATCGCACTGATCACGTCGTGCAGCGCCAGTAGCGGGCAGGAGGCCAACCTACCCAACGGCGCCGCGCTACTCGCCGATTCCGCCAAGGCGATGCGGGACGTGACCAGCACCCACTTCGCCCTCAACGTCGAGGGCAACACCCCGGGGGTGCAGCTCCGCTCGGCCGAGGGTCAGCTCACCCGGGCGGGTTCGGCGAAGGGTGCCGCCAAGGTGGACGAGGGTGCGCAGCTCCTCGAACTACAGTTCGTGATCATCGGTCAGGATCTCTACCTGCGGCCCCCGACCGGCCCGGTCCAGAAACTGCCGTTGTCCTTCGCCGGCACGGTGTATGACCCGTCGGTGATCCTCAACCCGGACCGGGGCATCGCGGCGGCGCTGGCCGGCGGCACCGGCCCCACCACCGAGACCCGCGAGCAGGTCGACGGCGTGGACACCTACCGGCTGCAGGTGAAGTTCCCAGCGCAGCCGCTCGGTTCGTTGGTGCCTGACCTGGCCCAGGACAAGACCAGCGAGATCTGGGTCGCCACGCAGGGCTCACGGCTGATCAAGGCGCAGTTCCCGACGACCTACGGTTCGGCCACCGTCCACTTCTCTGACTTCGACGCTCCGGTCGACATCACCCCGCCGTCCTGATCTCGGGCTACTGGCGATGATCGCGACGGCAACCACGGTCCGGCGTCGCGGGCTTGCGCTGGGCGCCGGCGCGCTGGTCACGCTCCTGGCCGCGCTGGATGCCTATGTCGTAGTCAGCCTGCTGGTCGACATCGTCCGGGACCTGCAGGTGCCGATCAACCATCTGGAGCGGGCCACTCCGATCGTCACCGGCTTCCTGCTGGGCTACGTCGCTGCGATGCCGCTGCTGGGTCAGGCGTCTGATCGCTTCGGCCGGCGGGCGCTGCTGCAGGCTTGTCTCGTGACGTTCGCGGCCGCGTCGGTGGTCACCGCCGTCGCGGCGACCCTGCCGGTACTCGTAGCGGGGCGGACCCTGCAAGGCGTCGCGGGCGGCGCGCTGCTGCCGGTATCCATGGCGCTGGCCGCTGACCTGTGGCCGGACCGGGGCCGGTCCACCGCATTGGGCGCGCTGGGTGCCGCTCAGGAGCTGGGTAGTGTGTTGGGCCCGCTGTACGGCGCCGGCCTGGCCGCGCTGCTCGGCTGGCGCGGCGTGTTCTGGGTGAATGTCCCGCTCGCGCTCGCCGCGGTGGTTGCGGTCCAGCTGGCCGTTCCGGCCAGAGCTCGGTCCGACGGGGGGCCCGGCGCACCGCTGGACCTCGTCGGCGGCGGCCTGCTGGCGGTTACGCTGGGACTATTGGTGGTCGGGCTGTACAACCCCGACCCCGACCGGGGAGCGCTGCCGTCCTGGGGATGGCCGGTGTTGGGCGCGGCGGCGGCGACCGGCGTTGCGTTCGTCCTGTGGGAACGGTCGGCAACGGTGCGGCTACTCGACCCCGTCGGCGTGCACTGGCGGGTCTTCCTCGGGTCGCTGGGGGTCAGTCTGGCGGCCGGGGCGGCGCTGCTGGTGACTCTGGTGGACGTGGAGCTTTATGCCCAGACTGTGCTGGGTCGTAACCCCGCCGGGGCGACCGCGATCCTGGTCCGGTTCCTGGTTGCGCTGCCGGTAGGAGCGCTGGTCGGGGGTTTGGCAGCCAGCCGGCTGCGCGAGACGGCAGTGACGGTGGCTGGGATGTTGCTGGCCGCCGGCGGCTACCTGCTGATCGCGGGATGGCCCGCGGACATCTTGGTGGCCCGCCATGACCTCGGCCTGCTGACCCTGCCCAGGCTCGACACCGATCTGGCGCTGGCCGGCCTCGGGCTCGGCCTGGTGATAGCGCCGCTGTCCGCTGCCGCGCTGCGGGCGACCCCAGCCGACCGGCACGGCGTGGCGTCCGCCGCGGTGGTGGTGGCCCGGATGACCGGGATGCTGGTGGGGGTCGCCGCGTTGTCAGCGTGGGGCTTGCACCGCTTTCGAGAGCTCACCGCCGAATTGGCCACCCCACTTCCGTTCGGCGTCAGCGCGCAGATTTATCAACAGCAGCTCGCCGGCTACCAGCTCGCACTGCAAGCGGCACTGCGCATCCAGTACAAAGAGATCTTCCTGCTGACGTCGGGGATATGCCTGCTCGGTGCGGTGTGCGCACTGTTGATCCAATCTAAGCGGCGCACAGCGTCGATCGCTTCGGCAGAATGAGCCGCACCAGATAGTTGTTCACTGCGTCGTCCACGCACTTCACTCCCTGCAGGACGACGGTGTGCTGGTTGCCCTCATAAGTCACCAGCTTGCCGCGAAGCCGGCGAGCCAGATCCACTCCGGCCTGGTACGGGGTGGCCGGGTCGCCAGTCGTGGACACCACCAGCACCGGTGGCAGACCCTCCACCTCCGGGGCCGCCGGATCGCTGCTAGGTGGTACCGGCCAGAAGGCACAAGCATCCCGGGCCGCCGATGGTGGGTGCCCGTCATCGAGGAACGGCGCAGCCTCCCGGTAGAGCCGGTCGGCCTCAAGCAACACCGCTGGATCAGTCACCGGGCGATCATCGACGCAGCGGACCGCTTCGAAGGCATCCTGGCTGCCGGAGTAGCCGTGCTCATCGCGCTGGTAATAGATGTCGGCCAATCTCAACAAGGTGGAACCGCTCCCGTGGGCCAGTTCGGAGAGACCCCGGTTGAGCACCGGCCACAGCTGGTCGGTGTACAGCGCCTGAATCGTGCCGATAGTAGCGTCGGTATAGGACAACTTGCGGGCCCCGACGGGTAGCGCCGCAGTGGTCAACGGCAGCAATAACTGCTGGAATGCCTGGTTGGCCTGATCTTTCGGGATCGGACCCAACCAGCATTGGGACTGTGCGAGACACCAGCCGACGAATGCGTCGAACGACTGCTGGAACCCGGCACCCTGGTTAACCAGACTCTGCACCAGGTTCTCGTTCGGATCCAGCGCGCCGTCGAGCACCATCGCCCGCACATTGCCCGGGAACTGCTCGGCGTAGGAGGTACCGAGTCGGGTGCCGTAGGAGTACCCGAGGAAGTTGAGCTTCGCGTCGCCGAGAGCGGAACGCAACACGTCCATGTCCCGCGCGACGTCCCGGGTACCGGCGTTGGCGAGCAGGTCCTTGCCCACCCTTTGAGCACACAGTTGCGCGTAGGCGCGGTTCTCGTTCTCGGTCTGCGCGACCCCGGGGGGCGAGGTGTCCAGATCAAGGTCAAGCCGCTTGGCGTCCTCCTCCTGCGTGTTCCGGCAGACGATCTTCGGCTGGCTGGCACCGATTCCGCGGGGGTCGAACCCGACAAGGTCAAAGCGGCGGCCCAGGTCGGTACCGGCCAGCGCCCCGGCCCGCGACGCGACCGCTGTCATTCCCGAAGCACCCGGACCGCCGGGATTGACCAGCACGGAGCCCAACCGCTCTTGCTGGTTGTCGGCGGGGCGGCGGAGCACTCCGATCCACGCGGTACGGCCCTGCGGGTGGGCGTAGTCCAACGGCACCTCCACCCGGCTGCAGCGCAGCGTGGGGTCGGCGAAGGTCTTCCGGTCGAAGTCGGTGGTGGCGAAGTCCTTGCAGCCGCTCCAGGTCAGTCGCTGGGCGTAGAACCGCTCAAGGCCCGGGGGCACCGTCCCGGCGGGACCGGCCTGGTATTGCGACACGTCGGCGCCCAGGCCTGATCCCGCGACGCCGGCGGCCTGGCGGGCACCGGCATCGGCAGCGCAACCACTGAGGGCAAGCACGATCGCCAGGACAGCGGTCGGGCGCAACGGGCGCGACATCCGGCAGATCCTAGTGATCCGACGGACGAGCTCTCAGCGGGCGCTCCGCGACCGGAGGCGGATGATGAGGGCATGCCGCAGTTGCGTCTGGCCCTGGCCCAGGTGAATCCGTGCGTCGGTGACATTGTGGGCAACGCCACGACGATCGCCGACCGCTGCCGGGAAGCCAAAGCTGCCGGCGCGCACATCGTGGTGTTCGGCGAAATGGCGCTGACCGGGTACCCGGTGGAGGACCTGGCGCTGCGGGAGGCTTTCGTCGCCGCGTCGGTGCAAGCCCTCCAGACACTGGCGACGCGACTCGCGCAGGACGGCTGTGCGGAGCTGGCCGCGGTCGTCGGATACCTCGACTCCGACGCACACGGTCCCCGCGACGCCGCGGCGGTTCTGTACCGCGGGCAGGTGGTAGCCCGCCAGTTCAAGCACCACCTGCCCAACTACGGCGTGTTCGACGAACGCCGCTACTTCATCCCAGGCACCACCTTGACTGTGTTCCGGCTGCACGGCCTGGAGATCGGGATGGCGATCTGCGAGGACATCTGGCAGGTGGGCGGTCCGATCACCGCGCTGGCGCAGGCCGGGGTGGACCTGGTGGTGGCACCCAACGCCTCGCCCTATGAGCGCGCGAAGGACGACACCCGGCTGGCGCTGGTGGCGCGCCGGGCTATCGAGGTGGGTGCGCCACTGGCCTACGCCAACCTGGTAGGCGGCCAGGATGAGCTGGTCTTCGACGGCGACTCGATGGTGGTCGGCGGGCACGGGGAGCTGCTGTTGCGGGCCCCGCAGTTCACCGAGCAGATCGTGACGCTCGACCTGGATCTGCCTGGTGGGTCGGACCGGGCAGTGGGCCGCTTCGCCGGGCTCGACGTCCGCCGGGTGGTCCTCGCCGATGATTCGCTGCCGGCCTACTCCCCTGCGCCTGCTCCGCCTGCAGCCGAGCCGCTGTCCGACGAGGCCGAGGTGTGGGGCGCGCTGGTGACCGGCCTGCGGGACTATGCGCGGAAGAACGGATTCGGCTCGGTGGTGCTCGGGCTGTCCGGCGGGATCGACTCCGCGGTGTGTGCCGCGCTAGCGGTGGACGCGTTGGGCGCCGGCGCTGTGTATGGGGTGTCGATGCCGTCGTCGTATTCCTCTGTGCACTCCCGGACCGACGCCGCCGACCTCGCCGAGCGCACCGGCCTGCACTATCAGGTGCAACCGATCGGGGACATGGTCGAGGTCTTCGTGCGCCAGCTCGGCCTGTCTGGAATCGCTGAGGAGAACGTGCAAGCCCGCTGCCGCGGGGTGACCCTGATGGCGCTATCCAACCAGCACGGTCATCTGGTGCTGGCCACCGGAAACAAATCCGAGCTCGCCGTCGGGTATTCGACGATCTACGGCGACGCCGTCGGTGGATACGCGCCGATCAAGGACGTACCCAAGACCGCGGTGTGGGCTCTGGCGCGGTGGCGCAATGAGCTGGCCGACAAGCGGGGTGAGACCCCACCGATCCCCCCGAACTCGATCGGCAAGCCGCCCTCGGCTGAGCTTCGTCCCGGCCAGCTCGACATCGACTCGCTACCCGACTACCGGCTTCTCGACGAGGTGCTCGACGGCTATGTGCAGGTCGACCGCGGGTTCAGCGACCTGGTGGCGGCTGGGTTCGCGCCCGAGCTGGTCGAGAGCATCGTCCGGCTGGTGGATGCCGCGGAGTACAAACGCCGGCAGTACCCGCCCGGCACGAAGATCACCTTGAAGGCCTTCGGCCGGGACCGCCGACTGCCGATCACCAATCGCTGGCGCGAACGCAGACCCGACGAGGCCGGCACCGCGTGAAAGCAGCAGCTGTGAGTCTCGTCGCACGCTAGTGCCAAGCTCTGACAATCAGTGCCACGCTCTGACAATCAGTGCCACGCTTTTGGTACTAACGATCCGGCATGACCCGGGGACCGGCGAGCGATGGCCGGCCTCGAGGGAGGACGGTCGATGATGGCCAGAGCTGCTGCCCAACCCGCGCCGCTGTACGGCGGTCCGGTGGGACCCGACCAGAGGGTCACGCGAGTCCGCGTCCAAGACCTGATGGCGGCCAAACATCGCGGTGAGAAGTGGGCGATGCTCACCGCGTATGACTACTCCACGGCCGGGTTGCTCGACGCCGCCGGAATCCCCGTGCTGCTGATCGGCGACTCGGCGGCCAACGTCATCTACGGCTATGACACGACGGTGCCGGTCACCGTCGAGGAACTGGTGCCGCTGGTGCGCGGGGTGGTCCGTGGTGCCCGCCGAGCGCTGGTCGTCGCCGACCTGCCCTTCGGCTCCTACCAGTGCTCCCCGACCCAGGCGCTGGAGACAGCGATCCGTTTCTTCAAAGAGGCCGGCGCGCACGCGGTGAAGCTGGAGGGCGGCCGCCGAGTGGTGCCTCAGGTCGAGGCACTGGTCGCGGCGGGCGTGCCGGTGATGGCCCACCTCGGGCTCACCCCGCAGTCGGTACACGCGATGAGCGGCTATCAGGTGCAGGGCCGGGGCGAGCACGGGGAGCAGCTCCTGGAGGACGCAAAAGCCCTGGAAGCCGCCGGGGTGTTCGCCATCGTGCTGGAACTCGTCCCTGCTGACTTGGCCGCGCGGGTCACTGCGGCGGCGAGCGTGCCGACCATCGGGATCGGTGCCGGACCGGCATGTGACGCCCAGGTCATGGTGTGGCAGGACATGGCAGCCTTCCACGTCGGTGGTGGCCCCGCGCCCAAGTTCGTCAAGACCTACGCCAATCTCGGCGACGGGCTGCGCGCGGCCGCCGGCCACTTCGCCGAGGACGTCCGCACGGGCGCCTACCCGGCTCCTGAACACACGTACCACTGACCCCTCCGTCGGGCGCGTGGCCGCCGGGTCAAGCGCAGCCGCTCGGGGTGGCCACAGGGGTCAACCGCCGATGCGGCCTCGTTGGCGGGCTGCAGGGGTGGTGGCGTTGGCCGACTGCGCTCGCTTAACCGGAGAAGGGCTTCACAACCCAAGATCACGAACCCAGATTAAGGTACTTTTCGTTTTCGCGATTACCACAGGCGGTGGCTGTTACCTCGATTCCAGGGTGCCGGCCACCGCCCACACGGCAACGTCGGCGGGTCACGGTCGGGATCTGGTGGATCACCGCAGGCACAGCTGATCACCCTCGGTGATCAGCGGGTGGATGTTCGTGGTGACTACCTGGGCGTGACGGGCGGCCGCGCTGGCCATCTTGGCTTCTGGGATCGGCGTGATCTCACGGTGGCCGCAGCACCGTCCAGTCGACGTCCGTGGCGGTGCGCAGGTTCGGGTGATCGGTGGTCACGGCCTCCGGCTTGCGGGCGATAGCGGTGACCTCGTGACCGGCCTTCAGTGCCTGCTTCACCAGTTGCTCCCCGGTGCCACCGGTTGGCCCAAAAACAACAACCTTCATGTGTGCTCCAGATCGTTTACCACCAGGCTCTTAGCCTTAGAGATCGCGAAGAAACCGTGACAAACCGGAACGCCCGGCGGGCTTGCTGCGCGGCTTCTGGGTCAGCAGCTGGGCTAGCTTCGGTGGGCCGATCGCCTAATGCATCAGTGCCGTTTCTAGGACTCGACCCGTTCCATCGGGCGGCGGGCGAAGGCCGGGGCGTGCTCGGGCCGCAGGCCGAGGCCGAGCAGCCGGGTGGGTAGGTAGGACAGCCACGGGAACCGCGCGAACAGCTTGATCATCGCTGGGGGTGGGCCGTTGCGCTTGCCCGCCATCACCGGGCGCATCACGGTCCGGTGCAGTATCCGCTGCAGGCCCTGCACCAGCATTGTGGGCAGCAGGCGGCGCGACCGGATCGTTGCCAGGTCGGCCAGGGTGGGCCGGCCGCGGCGAAGCGGCTCAGCTAGCAGCGTCGCGGCGGCGACGGCGTCCTGTACGGCGAGGTTGATGCCCACCCCACCAACCGGCGACATGGCGTGGGCCGCGTCGCCGATGCACAGCAGGCCGTCGATGTGCCACTCGCTCAGCAGGCTCAGTCGCACGTCGAGGAACTTGACGTCATCCATCGACTCCAGCTCGCCCACCCGGTCGGCGAACTCGGGACAGACCTCGGTCACGTTGGCGCGGAACGCCTCGATTCCTTCCCTGCGCAGATCGGCGCCCTTGGGCGCGAGGTAGGCGATCTGGAAGTAGCCGGGGCGCGGCAGCGGCACGGCGAACCGGCGGCTGCGCATCCGCGGGGTGAGCATCCCGTCGCCTTCGTCGTCGTGACGCGAAAGCCGGAACCACCAGACGTCGAACGGGCAGTCGTACTCCTTGGGCGCAAGGCCCGCCTCGCGCCGGGCGAGCGACCAGCGGCCGTCTGCGGCGATGACCAGATCCGCCCGGAGCTCCCCTTCGCTGCCCTTGACCGTCTTGTACCGGATCCCGGCGACCCGGCTGCCTTCGTGGATCAGGCCGGTCATCTCCGTCTCCATCCGCAGCGTGAACGTCTTCTCCTTGCCGGCGCTGTCGGCGAGCAGGTTGAGGAAGTCCCACTGCGGCACCATCGCGATGTACGGGTGCGGCACGTTCAGCCGGGCCATGTCGGCCAGCTTCATCATGCCGCCGTCGGCGGCGGGGAACCCTGCAACGGTGACCTCGCTGTGCGGCACGGCATCGAACTTCTCCCCCAGCCCCAGCTCGTCGAGCAGGGTCAGCGTCGAGGGGTGCACCGTGTCGCCGCGGAAGTCGCGCAGGAAGTCGGGATGCTTCTCCAGCACCGTCACCTCGACCCCGGCCCTGGCCAGCAGCAGCCCTGCCACCATGCCGGCCGGGCCGCCACCGACGACTACGCAACCCGTGTGCCCGGTCATCCCGATCCCCTCAATTCTCATCATTGCTGAAGATGTTGAGCGCAAACGGTTGTCACCGACGCGCAGGTAGTGGCGCCCCGACCTCGCGGAGCGGCCCGTCGACGAAACCGTACGAGCGGCCGGTCCATATGGCGAACCGTCGCATACCTGCACCCTCGGCGTACCCCGTGGCCGGTTGGGTGACCAGTGTCCGCCGCGCCACGTTGGCGACCCGGACGCCTTTCCTCCGCTTCACCAGCTACCCAATCCTTGTGTGCAGCTCGCCGCACCCTCCGTCATAGGATACGCCACGTATCCTATGACGCACCGGCGGTTTGGACGTGCTGGGTTGTTTTCACCATTGCGGGTGGGCTGTTCGCGCTGCTGCTGGCGACCTCGGAGGGCCAGTGTTTAACAACGTCGTGCGCAATGTGACAGGTGCGCTGGGTATCGCGGTGCTCACCGCGATCTGGATCAGCCAACAAGCCAAGCAACTGGCCGGACGCGCCGCACTGCTGCCCCCGACCACCGCTACCCCACGCATCGGCGTCCCGGGCGTCCCGGACTGGATCAGCACCTACGGCCTTTACCGCCAAACCCAGCTGCAGATATTCGCACTGCCGCGTCACCGATCATGGTGATCGGGGCCACGCTGGTGGGGATGCGGCGCATCAGGAGGGTGTGGCGACGTTCAGGCCCGCAGCCTGGGCCGCGCTGGTGAGTCGATGGTCATAGGCGATGAACGCCATCAGCTCCTCGCTGAACAATATTGCTGAGGCCAGGTGGAGCGCGTCGAGGGTTCGCAGCAACGGCGGGCCGATGTCGGAGGCGAGATCTCGAACCGCGCGGTCGAGCGGGACCAGGTCGATGTCGCCGAGCACCGCATGGGCTTCAGTCAGGGCTCGACCGCCGACCCGCTGCGCCGCCCGGAGCACCTCCACCCGGCCGAGTTCGCTGCTGACCGCGGACTGCTCGGGCCGCTCCCTCAGCCAGTCGCGCAGCGCTGCGGTTTCATCCTCCAGTCGGACCAATTTCATCAGCGCGGAGGAGTCCAGGTAGATCACAGCCGCTCCTCGCGTTCAGCGTCGAGCAGCTCTTGATTGGTTGGCTCGCCCGGCGTGGCCGGCACAGGGTGCGGTGACCGTAGACGCCCAGTTGGGGTGGCCGCCGGAATGAGCTTTCCGGCGGCGATCAGCCGATCTCTTGTGGTGCGGGAGCGCTGCGGAGGCACCAGCAGCGCGATCAGTTCGCCGCGGTCGGTCACTTCCACGGTCTCGCCTGCCTTGACCAGCGCGAGATAACGGGATGCGTTCTGACGAAGTTCGCGAATACCGATACGTTCCACCCCAGCACAGTAGCACTTCGTGTGCTACCACTTTCAACACAGGGCCGCTTCCCGAGGTGTGCGGGTCACGGGCTGATCGCCGGCGGGCGGCGGGATATCGGATCCAGACAGGACACCAGGACCTGCCTGGACTGCGGATCCGACACCACGACGTCATTGCGGTCCCGGTACACCAACTCTCCGGTGGTGTCGATCTCCAGCAGGTAACCGGCCTCAGCGAGCTGGCCCTCGTCCAGGTCGACCAGCCGTTCGGCACGGCTGGGCACCACGCGGTAGATGGGCCAGGCCAGATCGCCATAGGTCCGATGTAGCTCATCGATGAGGTAGGCCATCTGCTGCTGCCAAGGCAAGGGCATCTCCTCGGCCAGTGAACGGGGCACCACCACATAGCCCTCGTCGACACCCAGCTTGGCCCCCTCGAGGTGGTCCCGTAGCGGTGTGGCCGAAGCCGGCCGACGGGTTGGTCGCGGGATCGGGTCTGACGCGTACACCTACACCTCCAGATCTCAGGCCTTCGCGAGCGGCACCCCTGGCCGGACCGCGAGCGGCATCAGTTCGTGCTCATCGAAGTTCACCGCTCGCTGCCGCAGCGGCACCGTCTGGTTCGCCGCCTCCACCATGCGGCCATTACCCAGGTACATCGCGACGTGGTGGATGGTAGCCGGGTTCGACGTGTCATACCCCCAGAACAGCAGGTCCCCTGGTTGCGCCTGGCGCACCGGCAGCTGGGTACCGGCCCAGTACTGCTGCGCCGCGACCCTGGGCAGCGTGATCCCAGCCGACGCGTAGGCCCGGAGCATCAGGCCTGAGCAGTCGTAGGAGTTAGGGCCGGTGGCGCCCCAAACGTAGGGCTTGCCGACTTCACCCAGGGCGTACTGAATTGCCCGTCCGGCGATCTCGGAGGGCGCCGGCAGCGGTGTTGCGCAGGAGGCTTTGACGTACTGGGTGACGTCCCCACCCACGGCTCCGATCACGTTGACGGCAAGTGGTTCCCACTGGTGGTAGCGCGCAGGGAAGGCCGACCGCTCGATGAACTGTGCCGAATCCCCTGGCCGCTGGGTTTCCCACCCGGGAACCATCAGCAGCTTGTCGTAGAACTTGTTGATCTCGTAGACCGGGTCGGTGACCTGAGCGACGCTGCCCCAGCCCTGGGAAGGACGCATCTGGAAGATGCCCAGCGAATCCCGGTCACCGTAGGGGAGGTTATGCAGCCGGGACTCCGTCATCCCAGCCTGGATGGCGATCTGCCAGGCCCGCGGCGGCAGCCGGCGTTGCTTCCCGATCGCGATGATCTGCTCGACGATGGCCCGCTGTTCGGTATCGAGGTCGCTGACCCGAACCGCCACTCGTGGCGCTTCCTGTGGGTCGGTGGTGGAGAGAACAGAGCCGCAGGGTGCCCCGAACATGAAGTCGCCGGAACCGACGCCGCCGAGCAGGGTGGAGATCGCGGCCAACGCGATGAGACCACCGAGCACGCCGACTACCAGGAGCCCGACCAGCCACCGGCGCATGGCTCAACCCGCCCGCTCGTAACTGGCCACCCGCCAGCCAGCGGGGGTGGAGACCAGCAGCAGCCGCAGCACCACCGCAGTGGTCGGCACGTCCACTTCAGCCGAACTCGCGCCCGCGCTGACGGTCCGCGGCGCCTCGATGATCTGCCCTGCGGGGACGTTCGCCGGGTTGATCGACTGAAGTTCTGGGAACAGGTCGTCGGTGGTGTAGGGCCGCAACTGCTCAGCCCAGCGCGCCGGGGTGATGCCCTTCGGGGCGGTGAGAAACCCATTGACCCAGGAGCGCGCGACGGTGAGCGCGGCGGCCGGGGCCGGGGCGCCCGGGGCCGGCGCAGCTAGCTGCCTACCAACGCCGGCATCGGCGAGCGCCGAGCGCGGCGCCAGGGCGAACGAGCCCGGTCCCGACTTCCGCGCAGCGCTGATCGAGGGCGCTGCGGAACTCGCGCCACCCCGGTTGTCGGGCAACGCGTGCCCGAGCCCGAGGCCGATCGTGAGGAGTGCCAACACGGTGCAGGCGAGGTGCTTGGGCGAACGCACCGGCCAACCCCAGAATCTGCGGTAGACGGCTGTGCGGCCGCGGTGGGTCCGGATCGGCACGGCGCGCTCCCGGTCAGTCCGCGATCCGGGCGTTGCCGCCGTCAGTATTTTCCAGCCTGCCTTCCGACCTAGCATCCGAGCCGACTTCAAGGCCGGCTGACGGCCGGTACACGACCCACACCGGGCGCCCGGCCACCTCGTCCAGTCCGGCCTCCCGCGGTGCGGCCCGTGAACTCCTGACCGCTGAAGGCACGTAGACCGGATCCTCGCCAGCGCGAGCCCGACTGCTGGCGGTCACGTTGAACGCGGTCGGCACCGCAGCCAACCGATCCGGCCGTAACGAGTTCACGCTCAACCCCGTCAAAGCCGCCTTGCCGGATCCCAGGCCAGGGCCGCCGAGGGCGGTAGGCCGGCTCGCACCGAGCGCCGCCGTACCCGCGGGGCCACCCCCCCCGCGGTCCATCCGCCCGGACGTGACGATCACCGGCGCGTCTGCCTCTGGGCGGACCCGGCTGCCGGCTGCCCCGTCCACGGTCGGTGACCCCGGAGCGGTATCAGAGCCCCGCGCCTCCTCCCAGAACCGCTCCGACGGGCTGGCATCGACATCTGCCCGGCGCCGCCGCAGCCGAGCCAGCACGCCCGGGGGCGCTGCAGGTAGCGCCCCACCCACCGCGCCGACCGCAAGCTCGGTCATCTGCCACATCCGCCGAACCGGGCGGGCCACCAGCAACAACACCACGGTGATCATTCCAGCGAGCAGCATCTGTGCCAGTACCGACATGTTGCGGGTGGGGTCGAAAACCCACACCATCACCAGCGTGTGCAGCGCGGCCAGCGCTGACAGCACCACGATGTTGAGCAGCGCGGCACCCACCGCGCGACCGACGCCACGCAGCAGGTCGTGGTACAGGATCGCGATCAGACCGATGATCGGGCCCAGCAGGATCACCACCCGCAGCAATACCTGAGCCAGCAGCAGTGCCGCCTGCGCGAGCAGTTGGAACAGCCCGAACATCACCGCCTGCAGAGCCGCCAGGAACCCGACGCCGATCCGGTTTCCGTCGATCCCCTGGAAGTAGCCGTAGGCGCTGCCCGTCCGCTCGGCGATCGCCTTGTACTCCTGCTTCTTGCGGTCCGCGACACCCGATTTCGGATCGTCGGCGCCGTCGGCGATCTCCTGTTTGGTGTAGGCCTGAGCGCGGAGCAGGTCACGGCCGAGCTGGGCGGCCTGCGGACCGTCCGGGGAACCGAACTCCCCGCGTAGCCAATTGCGATAGATGATCTGGTCGTGCAGCAGGGTGGGTAGGGCATCGCGCTGCTCGATACCGACCTCGTGCAGGAACCCGCTGCGCACGTCGTTACTGCCTTCGACCAGGACGCCATCGAGCACCTGGGTGTACAGCAATGGGGTCAGGTAGGTCGCGGCCGCCAGCCAGATGCCGGCCAACGCCCACGCCGCGCGTTTGCTCACCGCGGCGAGGTCGCCACGCCAGATCGATCGGAACAGCACGATCGCCAGCAGTACTGCGACCAGCCCGAACCAGGGCGCGTACACGCTGTCGTACAGCGCGACCGTGCCCGAGACGATCAGATCGTTCAGCGGAGCAAGCAGGCCACCATCGGACAGCGCGTAATGCAGCCCGTTAGTAGCGCCGACGATCGCCTTGCCGACATCGAACAGCAGGTTTCCGGTCCAGGTGTCGATCACCGCGTTCGGGTTGCGCAGGCCCGAAGGACCACAGCCCAGGTCATAGGTGTGCCACACCAACCCGGCGTAACCGACCTCGTGGTACGCACTGTTGGGCGCGCCGGCCTGTAGCGGGGTGGGATCGATGGCACCGACCATGCCGGAGCCAGGCCGTTCCGGGTTCGGTGCCTGTTTGCAGTCGTCGGCTCCCGGGACCTGCGCCAGCGCGGCCGAACCCCAGGCGGTCGAGGGGCTGAGCAGCGCGAGGGCCACCGTCAGCCCGAGCAGCGCCAGCAACGCCGCGACCCTCCTGCCGCGCAGCACCCGGAGTGTCATGCGCGGGTCCTGACCGCGGCGGCCGGACCGATCCCGCTGCGTCCCGACCCGTGGTCTTCTTCCGGCGCGAGGTCGGCCGCGCTGGGTAGCTCCACTCCAGGTGGGCTGTCGCGCAGCGCATCCGGAGTGGTGTCCAGCGCGGTGCAAAGGTGCTCCAAGTGGGCGCCGGAGAAGTCCACCCGCACCCTCTCCACCCCGCCGGCGCCGTCACCGAAGATGAACTGCCGGGGTGCCCGGTCTCGTTCGGTCGTCATCCGGTCACCACCTGGGCGACGCCCGAGCGAGGCCACCACCTGCTCGTATCCCACTCCGACGGGAACCTTGAGCAGTCGCAGCGCATCGGCTTGTGCGGGCCCGTCGTCCAGCCGTCCGACGAAGACCGAGTCCAGCAGCGACACGAAGCCCTGGATTTTCAGGAAGTCCGCCGGGACCTGCGACGACAGCAACACGCGGACGTTCCATTTGCGGGAGTCCCGGGCGAAGCGGTTCATCAACACCCGGCCGGTGGGAACCTCGGACAGGAAGAACGCCTCATCGATCCAGACACCTTTGCGCTGGTCGCGCGGGCGCTCGTAGATCGACCGCTGAGTCAGCCAGGCGGCGAGGTTGAGCAGCTCCACGCCGAGCGACTCGGCGTCGGTCCAGTGCTCGCGGCCGATGGTGTCCTTGGGCAGGGTCAGGCCCGACATGGTGAGCACGGTGAGCCGGTCGTCGCGTACCTCGGTGTAGGGATCGGCGCCCTTGTCCGGAATGAGCAACGACATGCGTTCACGCATCTCGTCGAGGAAATCCGCGACGACCATGGCGTGCTCATGGTGCTCGGAGGGATCACGGCGCAGCATCTCGAACACCTGCCCGGGGTGCGCGTCGGGACGCCCACCCACCGCCCGTACCGCGCGGAGCAGCACGATCCGGGTTTTGGCCATCCGGGCGACCTCGAACGGGAGCACTCCGGTCAGGACGTCGAGTACCAGCCGGCGCCTGGTGGCAGCGGTCAGCGCCTTCTCCCGCCGCCACGCCCGCTCAGGGTCCTCCTCGTCGAGGAAATGCGAGAGCTCCGGTTCACCGACCACCCGGTAGGGGTTGAGGATGCCGGGCTGGGCGTTGAGCAGGTTGATCGGCCGCGCGTAGGGCCGCAGCTCGGGCAACTCGCACAGCTTGGCAAGCGGGCCGGAGGGGTCCAGCAGGGTCCAGTACGCGCCGGACCGCAGCGTCTTGTAGACGATGCCGCCACCGAGGAAGGACTTGCCGCCACCGAGCCCGGCCACCAACGCGGTCAACCCGGAGGAGTCCCGGATCTCCTGAGCCATCCACGGGTCCCAGGCGACCGGGCGCCGAGTGGCGGTGCAGGTCTCGCCGAGCAGGATGCCGCGCCGGTCCCCCACCTCCGCGGTGGCGGTGGGCACCGCGGAAGCCGCCCAGATCACCGAACCGCGACGCAGGTAGGCACCCGAGGACAGCGGCTCCCCCGGGATGAACTCGCGGGCCAGCGCGTACTGCGACTCCGGATGCTCGATGGCGATCTTGGGCTTGTAGAGATCCAGTAGCTGCTGCGCCAACCGCAGCGCATCCCGCTCGGTGGCCCCCGAGACCGCCACTCGCCACCAGGACCGCACCCGGGTGCCCAGCGCGGTGAAGCCCGAGGTCATCTCGTCGTCGATCTCCAGCACCCGGCTGGCCTGGCGGACCAGGCTCTGCGGCGGTTCGAGGTCGTGCTCGTCGGTGTAGTGCCGCACCTGGGACCGCACCTTGTTCATCTGCCGCTGCAGTTCGCCGGCCACCTCCTCCGGGCGACGCACGTAGAGGCGGGCTGACCATTCGACCCCGGCCGGTAGGCGGTCGGAGCGCTGCACCCAGGGATCGTCGATCTCCGGGATCCGCAATCCGTGCATCTGCCCCACGGTGAGCACCACGACGTGCCGGGCGACTCCGGCGTTGGAGCCGGTACGACCGCGAACGGTGAGAGTGGGCGCGTAAGGCTCGGTGTGGAAGTCCGCGGCGTCGGTGAAACTGGCCAGATCCTCCGGTTCCCAGGTGGCGCCGGGCGCTGCCGGCAGGTTGCGCGGCGCCGGCAGACCCAGCGAGCACGATCGGTGCATCAGCCAGGACATCTCCCCCGCGGTCACCGGCCGGCCCTCCAGCCCGGCCACGCCGATCACGCCGTCGAGGTGCTCGACTTCGGCGTCGATCGCGACCAGCTCTGCGTCGACGGCGGTAGGAAACACCCGCCGCAGCACCGGCGCGGCCCGCTCCACGACCCGGTCGACCATGGAACGGGTCTGCACCTGCACGCCGAGATAGACTTCCTTCTCAGCCATCGAGTGTCCGAGCAGCTGCTGCTGCTCACCGATCATGTAGTCGTCGAAGGACAGCGCACCGATGGAGTCGGGCAGCCTGCCTACCGCGTTGCGCACGTGGGCTTCCGCCCACATCCGGATCGGGTACGGCCGGGCGGTGACCCGCAGGTGCATCCACCGGCCCTGCAACTCCGCGTACTGGCCGGCGATGGCGTGAATCAGGTCCTGACGTTGCGAGTCCGAGCGGAACGACCAGCGCTGCGACGCGAGGCGGTACCACGCGTAGACCTCCTGCCCGTTACGGACCAGGTGGCCGTCAATGGAACGCAGCGCGATGGATGGGGTGTACGTGGGGGCCGAAGCCTCGCCCGGAAGCCTGTGCCCGCGCCGGTTGGAACCCTGGTGTTGGTCGCCTTCACCGCTGCTGGGAGGTCGTCGGAGCCCGAACACCTGTGCGCTCCTTCCTGCGACCCCAGCGACGGCTCGGCCGTTGGCCGGGTCGAGGGCGGTCGCGTTCGACCCGAACCCGCGATGGACTGGCGGCGCCACCGCGACCCGCGGTCACCTTCCGGGGGGCCGTGAGTTCCCGGACCCACATCGCGGCAACAGCGGTCAGGGGCCGTTCGTGGGTGATCCGGGAGCCGATCAGCCTGGTGAGCAGGATGGTGATGAGCAGTCCCCAGCCGGTGGAGAAGAAGCCGAAGCCGATGCCCAGCTGACGTTCGAGGCCGAGCACGACAAGAAACGTCATCATCCCGACGCCCCAGGCCACGTATCGTGCGCGCCACGGGAATGTCGCCTTGGGTGGGCCGAGCCAGACCGCGTCTACTCGGTAAACATCGTCGTCGGTGCGGATCCGCAAGGTCGCGTCACCCCCCGCTCAGCCGGTGAACAAGCCGGCGATCCACGTTCCGAGGTTCACCCCTGTGCCGGACACTGCCAGCCCGACGACGCCCAACGCGATGATCACACCTCCGACCCGTCGCATGACCCCGGCGTTGTCGCCCTTTCCGCCGCCCAGCCACAGCAGCAACACCGCTACCGCAAGCAGCAGCAGCGGCACGACGTTGTTCAACATCCAGGCGCGCAGGTTGTTCGTGCCAAGCTCCGTTGCCTGGGCGACCACGGTCAACGCAGTCATCGCAACCCCCCTGGGGGTCTGATCGTGGTTGCGCACCGAGCGGGCGCCCGGCGGGGTTGTGAGTAGACCATGCCAGGGTTGCCGCAGAGTACCCGGCTCGCCACGCCCGGTGGTCACTCGGATGGTGCAACGATCTGTCACAGGGCACCAAGCGGCGACATCAGGGCAGCACTCTCAGCGGTCGCCGCTGGCCGATTAGTGGCCTTCCCGCGCCGCGCGCCGCCGTCGGTGGGGGGCCATGGGGCATATCGATTACGTGCTGTGAACCGCCCGGTCGGCGCAGTGGTTACTACCGGTGGCAGTGCGGCTGCTGCCCTGGGTCGGCGTGGCCGACCGAGTAGCCTCGTGAAGTCGGCTGGACCACTTTTCGAGGTTGATCCCGGCGCCGTTGCATCGAGAGGGAGGGACTGGTTTACGTGAGTGAGACCTACACCGCGGTATACGAACGAGATGGCGACGCTTGGGTGGTGGAGATCGCCGAAGAGCCTCGTGTCCGTTGCTTGTGCACTAGGGACCAAGGGTCGCTAGGCGACAGGGAGGTCTCGATCGATACGTTCTGCCACACGATCACGATGGCAGAAGAGCTGTCGAGGTTGACTGCGGTCAGTGATCGCGTTTCCGCCGACCGCGTCGCCCACGAGGACTAGAGCGTCCGGGCACTCCGCTTGACGGCCGCGCCCGTTGACCGAGAAACCGCTCAGCCTGCGAGCTGACTGCCAGCGCTGCTTTGCGCTGTGCTGTGTCGTCCCCGCCTTCGTCGCGTCTGCAGACTTCGCGATCGACAAAGACGCCGGTCATGCTTGTCCCCATCTACAACCGGACTTCCGCTGCGGCATTCACCCACGCCTACGGCAGGAGGGCTTTCCGGGTTGCACCGTGTACGACTGCTTCGGCGCGGGTCAGCAGGTTTCCCAGGTGACCTTCGGTGGGCAGGACTGGCGGCGGGATCCGCGAACCGCCGAGCAGATGTTCGAGGTGTTCCCGATCATGCGGCAGCTCCATGAGCTGCTCTGGTATCTGACCGAAGCTCTGACGCTACAATCGGCCGGCCCGCTACACAGTGAACTCAGCCTCGCGCTCGACGAGACCGAACGGCTCACTCACCACAGTCCGGGCTCTCTCATGGAACTGGACGTGGCGGCGCTCCGACGCGACATCAATGCCCTACTGCTGCGCACGAGCGAACTCGTGCGAGCCGACGTCCGGCGCCAGAAGTTGGACCGCAGAGGAGCCGACCTCATCGGGGCCAACCTCAAAGGCGCCGATCTCAGAGGCGCCAACCTGAGAGGGGCATACCTCATCAGGGCGAACCTCAGAGGTGCCGATCTGAGCGGGGCCGACCTCATCGGGGCTGACTTCAGAGACGCTGACCTCACCGGCGCCGATCTCACCGACAGTATCTTTCTCGTCCAATCACAGCTCGATGCGGCGAAAGGCGATATCAACACGAAGTTACCGCCTTCGCTCACTCGCCCAACACATTGGCTCAGCAATGCGCGATCCTGCGGTAGTTGTCGGCGTCGGTGACGCGGCGGTAGGTTGCGGTGACCCGCGCGAGTTCCTCCGGAGATCGCAGGTCCCCGGTGCGCAGCCGCGCGCGCACCGCCGACTGCAAGCCGTCCGCGCCGACCAGTATCGCCGTTCGATCTCCTCGCCGACGGCGCGGACACGAACCTTGTCGGCATCCTGTTCGAAGCCGATCAGCCGGGTGCCGGTGCGACCGCATCACTCACCTCTACGGGCGGCACTTGAGGGGCGGCAGTAGGGACAGCGTGGGCGAGGTACAGATGCTGGTGAGGTGGCCGTTGGTCTCCTGAAGCTGAAGGTTGATGGTACTGAGGTCGTTCTCAGCACCTTGCAGGGCGAAGTTGATGGAGTTGACCTGCGGCGTCACCAAGGCGGTGCCTCGGCCATCCACGACTTGGGTCGACTCCAGCGTGCCGTCGATCGCCTGCGCGAGACCGTCGACGTTCAGTAGCACGATGGAGGTGTCCACCAGCGACGTGGAGATACCCGTTACCGACTGGGAGGTGTCGCCTAGCGTTCCCGACGTGTTCTGCAGTGAACCTGAGGTGTTGATCAGCGACTCGGAAGTGTCCTTCAATGAGGCGTCAATACTCTGCGCGGAACCCGGATCACTGCAACGAAGTAGCGGCGTCGGCCACCTGACCAGGGATCGGCTTCAAAGCGGTGTCGATGTCGGTCAGCGCGGAGTTGATCGTCCCGACATAATTGGGTAGTGGCTGGACATTAGCCGTGGCGCCCGTCGCTGAACCAGACGCCGTGTACAGACCTTGATCGATCGATTCGAGTGCTCGGACAATGCCGATCAGGAAGCCGACGACCACGACCACGAGCCCGAGCGTAGTGAAGATCCATAGAAACCGGGCGAACGACGTCGCGATAACAGAATGCGGCTCGGCTGCCGACGATGTGGGGACGCGGTGAGCGCCGGCCCGCCACTGTCCGCCGGGTATCGTCGCTGCTGAGGGGGTTTAAGTGATCGTCGACGTGCCATGTGCCGTCTTATCATTCTTCGCCCTCCTGACATCGCGACGTCGACAAATTGATCAGATTCCGACGGACCTTAACACCGACACAACGAGACGTCAGTTCAGCATTGTTTGCCTGGTTGAGGAGGTCTGCCCCGGTTCGATCTCAATGTTTCTGGCAGTGATAATGGTACGATTAAAGACAAAGGTAGAGGCGATCTCACGATCTTGTAGCGGTCGGCCGGCGCCGGTCGCATCGCGCTCGCCCGAGCACGCGTACCGTCGAGTGAGAGGGGGCCGCGCTATGAGCCACACGCTGCGCATCGCCGGGTCGTCGACGGATACCGATGTCGACGTCTTGATAGGTGGCGTGGCACACGATGTCGGGCCTGACCCGTTCCCGGTGATCGGCATGGATCACCTACGGTTTGCCGTCGGTAACGCACGGCAGGCCGCACACTTCTATTCGACGGCGTTCAGCATGACCTGCGTGGCCTACCGGGGTCCAGAGCAGGGCTACCGGGACGCAACGGAGTACGTGCTGATCTCCGGCCGGGTCCGATTCGTGTTGACCGGCCCCGTGCGGTCCGCAACGCCACTGGCCCAGCGGGTGGCGGCGCACGGTGACGGGGTGAGCGACCTCGCCATTGAAGTGCCCGACGTGGACCGGGCCGTCGCGTACGCCCGCCGGCAGGGCGCAACCGTCCTCGAGGAACCAGCCGACGCCACTGACGAGCACGGCACGGTACGCCTGGCCGCGCTGGCTACCTATGGCGACACCCGGCACACCCTGGTTGATCGGTCCGGCTACACCGGGCCATTCCTGCCAGGTTTTGTCGAACAGCCGCCGCTGGTGCCCGCTGGACGCCGACTGTTCCAGGCTGTGGATCACTGCGTGGGCAACGTCGAGCTCGGCCGCATGGACCTCTGGGTGTCCTTCTACAACCGGGTCATGGGCTTTGTGAACATGAAGGAGTTCGTCGGCGACGACATCGCCACCCAGTACTCCGCCCTGATGTCGAAGGTGGTGACCAGTGGTAACCACCGGGTCAAGTTCCCGCTCAACGAGCCTGCGGTCGGCCGCAAGCGCTCGCAGATCGACGAATACCTGGAGTTCTACGGCGGTCCCGGCGTTCAGCACATCGCGCTGGCGACCGGCGACATCGTCGGCGCCGTGACGGCGATGCGGGAAAGGGGCGTGGAATTCCTGGACACACCGGACTCCTACTACGACACTCTCGGCGAGTGGGTCGGCGACACCCGCGTCCCTGTCCAGACGTTGCGCGAGCTGCGCATCCTCGCCGACCGGGATGAAGACGGCTACCTGCTGCAGGTGTTCACCAAGCCAGTGCAGGACCGGCCGACGGTGTTCTTCGAGCTCATCGAGCGGCATGGCTCGCTGGGCTTCGGCAAGGGCAACTTCAAGGCTCTGTTCGAAGCCATCGAGCGCGAGCAGGCCCGCCGCGGCAATCTGTAACGCCATGGCCTTCTACCGTCAGGCGGGCCTGATCCCGCGCAAACGGCACACTCAGTTCCGCCGCTCCGACGGCTCCATGTACTATGAGGAGCTGATGGGCGAAGAGGGGTTCTCCTCGGACTCCTCGCTGCTTTATCACGAGCAGATCCCCTCGGCGATCGTCGATGCGCGACCGTGGGCGCTGCCCGACCACAGCACCGCACCCAACGAGCCGCTGCTCCCGCGGCACCTGAGGTTGCACGATTTGTTCGACAGCCAGGAATGGAAGTGCCGCGACGTGGTGACCGCGCGGCGGCTGGTGCTCGGCAACGCCGACGTGCGGATCTGCTACGTCGTCGCGGGTGAGGCTTCGCCGCTGTACCGCAACGCTGTGGGCGACGAGTGCGTCTATGTCGAGTCCGGCTCGGCGACGGTGCAGACCGCCTTCGGTCCGCTTGCGGTCGGGACAGGCGATTACGTCGTGCTACCGCGCAGCACCACCCACCGCTGGGTGCCGGGCCCGGATGAGCCGCTTCGCGCGTATTGCATCGAGGCGAACAGCCACATCGCCCCGCCGCAGCGCTACCTGTCCCGGTTCGGGCAGTTCCAGGAGCACGCGCCGTACTGCGAGCGGGACCTGCGGGGCCCCGGCGCGCCGGAGGTGGCTGAGGGCACCGACGTGGAGGTCCTGATCAAGCATCGCGGTGCCAACCCTGGAAAGGGCGGCCTCGCCGGCACCATCTACACCTACCCGCGGCACCCTTTTGATGTGGTCGGCTGGGACGGCTGCCTGTACCCGTACGCGGTCAACATCGCCGACTTCGAGCCGATCACCGGCCGGATCCACCAGCCACCGCCCGCGCACCAGGTCTTTGCCGGCACCGGTTTCGTGATCTGCAATTTCGTGCCCCGCAAGGTCGACTACCACCCGTTAGCGGTACCGGTGCCCTATTACCACTCCAACGTCGACTCCGACGAGGTCATGTTCTACTGCGGCGGGGACTACGAGGCGCGCAAGGGCAGCGGGATCGGTCCGGGCTCGATCTCGCTGCATCCCGGCGGTCACTCGCACGGCCCGCAGCCGGGGGCGATTGAACGCAGCCTCGGGATGGAGTTCTTCGACGAGCTGGCGGTGATGGTGGACACTTTCCGCCCGTTGGCGCTGGGCGAGGGCGGCGTCGCCTGCGAGGACCCGGCGTACCCGTGGAGCTGGTCGGGGCGGGGCCCAGTCAGGTGACCAGCTGGGCTGTTACTGGATGGGCGGGGACGTCCTGGACCGGGGTGGCGGCCGACCATCCATTCGGTCTGCACACGCTGCCCTACGGAGTCTTCATCGGCGCGGTTGACGCGCAGCCGCGGGTCGGGGTCGCGGTGGGAGACGGCATCCTCGACCTCACTACAGCCACCACGGCACTGCTGCCTGAGTGCGCCGAGCTATTCCGCAGCGGCAGCCTCGATGCGTTGCTGGCCGCGGGGCGCCAGACCTGGACCGCGGTCCGGGCCACCCTGATCGGCTGGCTGACCGACGATCGGCACGCCGAGGCTCTGTCGCCGCTGCTGCTCCCGGCCACCGATGTCGTGATGCGGCTGCCGTTCACCGTCGCGGACTACGTCGACTTCTACTCGTGCGAGCAGCATGCGGCCAACGTCGGAGGGATCTTCCGCCCCGGCCAGCCACCGTTACCGGCGAACTGGCGGCATGTGCCGGTCGGCTACCACGGCCGGGCCGGCACCGTGGTGGTCTCCGGAACGCCGATCACCCGGCCGAGCGGCCAGCGGCGCCTCCCCGACGGCACCGTCACCTTCGGTCCCTCGACCGCACTGGACTTCGAGGCCGAGATCGGGTTCGTCGTCGGCACGCCGTCGACCCTGGGTCGGCCGGTCCCGCTCACCGACTTCGCCGACCACGTGTTCGGGGTGTGCCTGGTCAACGACTGGTCCGCCCGTGATATCCAGTTCTGGGAGTACGTGCCGCTCGGACCGTTGCTGGGCAAGTCCTTCGCCACGTCGATCTCCCCGTGGGTCGTCCCGCTGGACGCCCTGGGCACTGCGCGCATCCGGCCACCGGTGCGAGATCCTTACCCGCTGCCCTATCTCGACGACTCCGGCACCGAGCCCTGGGGATTGGACATCACGCTGGAGGTCCGGCTCAACGGTCAGCTGGTCTCCCGTCCGCCGTTCGCCGGGATGTACTGGACGCCCGCGCAGCAACTGGCCCACCTGACCAGCAACGGCGCGTGCCTGCGCACGGGCGATCTGTTCGCCTCCGGCACGGTCAGCGGCGCCGCGCCGGACGAGCGGGGCTCGCTGCTCGAACTCAGCTGGAACGGCTCGGCGCCGCTGACCCTCGCTGACGGCTCCACCCGCGGCTTTCTCGCCAACGGCGACGAGGTGTCGATCACTGCGACCGCGCCCGGTCCTGAGGGCACCAGCATCGGATTGGGAGCGGTGTACGGGCGGATCAGTCCCGCGCTGGTCGACGCGGATGCGCCTCGGGGTTAATGGGCTCCAGGTGGTGCGCCGACCCGATGGGATGGCGCTCCTCATCAAGGACGAAGATCGTGTGGGTCGCGCGCACCTCGGGCATGCCCTGCAGCCGGTGGAGGACGACATCACGCAGCGCCGCGATGTCGGGCATGCGGACCAGCAGGACAAAATCGAATTCGCCGCTCGTCATCGCAACGTATTCGACGCCCGGCAACCGGCTGACCTTGTCCCGCGTCGTCGGCCACGACGCCTGCTCGACGTTGATCAAGATCATGGCTGCGACGTCGAGTCCGATCGCGTGCGGATCGACGTCGGCGCGGAAACCGCGGATGACGCCGTTTCCCACCAGCCGGTCGTAACGGGCGTAGGCGGTCGCACGGGAGATGCCTGCTCGGACGGCCACCTCGTTCACCGACGTGCGGCCTTCGTCGACCAGGATGCTCAGCATCCGACGATCGACGTCATCGAGGGCACGTGGTGAGACGGACATCGATTGGTGAGTTTAACTCAAGGATATTCGTCTAGCTTCTGGGGTCAAATGTTGTACAATCGTTCCTCCCGGCGCAGGCTCTTTCCATGTCCGTGTCGATCGCGCCTACCAGGTTCGAGCTACCCGCGGATCACCCCGGCTTCAGCGACCCGGCGTACCGCGCGCGGCGGGCGCGGATCGCCGAGGTCGGCGCCGCCCACCACCGCGGCGATCCGATCCCGGACGTCACCTACACCGCCGAGGAGGACGAGGCCTGGCGGATCGTGTCCGCCGAGCTGGCCGGCAAGCACCGCAAGTACGCGTGCGCCGAGTATCTCCTCGGCGCAGAGCGACTGCTGCTTCCGGCGACGCGCGTGCCACAGCTACGGGGGGTTGACGAGCGGGTCCGCGGCCTGACCGGCTTCCGCATCAGCCCGGTGCCCGGTCTCGTGCCGACCCGGACCTTCTACGGGTCTCTCGCGGAGCGAACGTTCCTGTCCACGCAGTACATCCGCCACCATTCGGCGCCCTTTTACACACCGGAGCCGGACATCGTCCATGAGATCATCGGACACGCCAACATGCTGGCCAACCCGGTGTTCGCGGACCTTTACGAGGTGGCCGGGCGGGCATCGCTACGCGCCACGACCGACGTTTCGCTCGAAGTCTTCAGCCGAATCTTCTGGTTTACGCTTGAGTTCGGCGTGGTCCACGAAGACGGCGCGGTGAAGGCCTACGGTGCAGGCCTTCTGTCGTCCTACGGTGAAATCGAAGCGTTCCGCGATGCGGAAATCCGGCCGTGGGATCTTCTCGCCATGGCGACTCAGGACTACGACATCACGCATTACCAGCCGGTTCTGTTCGCGGCCGCGTCGTTCGAGCAGATGCTCACGGAACTCCACGTATTCTTCTCGTCCTATGACGACAAGGCATGCATCCAGCTCCTCGCCGAACCGCTCTGCAGTTAGCCTTGCTCGGGGCTTCGCGCAGCATCAAGCTGTGCGAGTTCACCTGATCCTGGACAACGTCGGCCCGATCCCGCGCGCACACCTCGCCCTTCCTCGTCGGGATACCGGGATATCACCTGACACCGACAGTTCCCGAGCAGCGATCTGGTAGGGCCCCGAAAGCTATTCAGTCGGATTCGTCATGCACCCGCTGCGCCCGGGCCAGCGCGGCGGCTTCGACGAGCAGACCTTTGCGCTCGTAGCGCTTGCGGCTACGGCTGAAACGGACCACGACCGCGGACAGCTCGCTGGCCCGGTGGGCGCGCCGGGTGACCCCGGGGGCGCCCGCGGGCAGGAAGACCAGGTGATCCAGGCTCGCGCACGTCAGGCAGACCGGGCCGACCTCCTGCATGATCAGAAAATCGCCGGTTCCGGAACAGGTCGTGCAGGTCCAGTCCTTCAGCGCGAGATGACGACGAGGTCAGGCGGGCGGCTCTGGCGTTCGGCGAGCCGTTCGCGCTTGGCGGCGGACAGCTCGGGGGACACCCAGTGCGTCCGGTACGCACGCTCGATCTCCGGCGCTCCGCTGACGCTGAAGCGCAGCGTCCTGCGGTCCCGAGTCCTGGCCACGTAGCCGGTCTCGCTGGGCTTGAGGCCGCGACGCTGCGCCCACCGGAGGAACACTCGCATGGCGGTCGAGAGCTTGGGCAGGCTGGCCTGCACGACCCGTTCCAGACACTGAACCCGGCCCTGCCGCCACTCGTCCAGGTGCGGGGGAACCAGCCAGCCGAGACCGAGGAACACGTCGATCGCTGTGACATACCGTTGCTCCGCGAGCACCGCCTCAGCCGCCCGTTCGACGCGCTATTCCAGCGCCGCGCCACCCATGCTTCCTCTCCCGCGTGTCGAGCCCCGCAGACCCCGCCGGATCTGATAGGCCTCGAATGTGACAGAGGACATGATGGTCGACAGCGATCTGCTCAGCAAGGTGCGGGAGCTACGCGCGGGTGGACGAACCCCGAAGCAGATCGCCTGGCTCGGCGGCATCGGCCGCAGCGGGTGTCAGTCTGCGGATACCTGGTAGACGTGTACTGCCTCGGCGTGAAGAATGCGCGGGCCAGAGATCATGAACGAGCGGGACCTGCCCGCCTTCCTGCACCGCTTCTTCACGCCGTTCAGCGAGGTGGCGGAGCCCTTGGTGGCGTCGCTGGAGCTGGCCCGCCACCTGGTCTGCGGTGCGGTCGCTTACGCCCGCCAGCTCGGCTTCGAGCCGGCCCCCGACTTCGAACCGGCCGCCGGGCCCTCGGGACCTGGCAAGAGACCAGCGCGATCATGTTCGGACGCCACGGTGTCCCGTTCTACGTCAGCGGCCCCTTCGACATCCCGTCCCGGGTGGTCCGCGCCCTGAGTAGCTCAGTGGGCGAGGGTAACTTCCAGTACATGGCGCACGTCGAGGCCGCAGCCAGCTGGTGAGGACTCAGACGGTGACAATTGTGAGGCTGGGATCCAGCGCCGTCAGGTCATCGGGATCGGAGCTCAGCACGATCGCGTGCAGGCGGCGCGCGAGAAGCGCCACATGCGCATCGACGACGTCCGACGTGCCGGATTTGGCGAGCAACAGCCCCAAGCGGTACGCCACATCCTCCGAGAGCGGATCGACGCGGACTGCCTCGGCACGAAGCAGCCGCACCGTCGCGTGCTGACGGGCTGAACCGCGCCAGGTCTGTGCCACCACACCGGCGGGGACGTGGCCGATTCGCCTGGCTCTGTTGAGCTCGTCCGCCAGAGCGAGCATCCGGGTGTCCCGACGCTCAAGCGCGATGATCGCGCCGGCGTCCAGCACCACAATGTTCACCCTGGACCATTGTCGTCGAGTCCGAGCACTGAGCGTGCCCAGCGCCGGTCGTCCGCTGGTATTCCACCAGCTTCTGCGATCATCTCGTCCAGCGCCGCGCGCGCCTCCGCCCAGTCAGGCTCCCGCTCTGCCAGCCCGGTGAAATACCCTGACACGCTCTCGGCCTGGCCCGACTCCACCGCTCGTTGGGCCTTGGCAGCGATCTGCTCTGGAACGCTGATCGTGATACGAGCGAAGCTCATACCCAGATCATACCTGACTCCTACTGCTCCTCATCCGGATTCTTGGCATCTGGCATGCCCATCCGCTCGGAACCGTGGTCGGCCGGCACCCCGTGCTGGATCGATCTGGCCGTTCCCAACGTCGCCGCCGCGAAGGAGTTCTGCCGAGCCGCCGCCATCGGCTCCCTGATGGCCGAAGGTCAAGCGTCGGCCTGGATCACTACCTGGCAAGCGACGTTGGGGACGGCACCGCCAGGTCGATGGCCTCGGTCGGTACCCCGTCCAACGGATCCGCCAGGAACCTTCCGATATAACGACTCGTAGCCAGTTGAACACTGAATTCGCGCCGGTTGTGATCTCCCCGCACCCCTGCGGCAGCATCCCTCCTGCCCTGCGGTGCTCCCGTAGCGGGTTCGTCTTGTGGGAGGGGTTGACCAACAGGCTCACCCACGCAGCGCTTGATTGATCCGCGCTGCCTGCCGGATGAGGTGGTGACGTTCGGCGGGGTTGGGGGCGGACCGGGCGGCGTCGGCATACAACCGTGCCGCGGTCAGAAGGTCGCCCGCCTTCTCGTGGAGGTACGCCGAGGCGGCGGTGTGGCGGGGCAGGCCAGGGTCCACCGTGGCCAAGGCCGCGAGGCCTCGCCGATCGCGATGGCCCGGTTGAGCTGCACGACCGGGCTCTCGGTGAGCCGGTGCAGCTCGTCGTACCAGCCGACGATCTGCGCCCAGTCGGTCTCCTCGGCGCGCGGCGCGTCGGCGTGCAGGGCGGCGATAGCGGCCTGTGCTTGGTCACTCGGTGACCGTCGGCGGTGCGCTCAGGAACGGGCGCACCTCGAGCCACTCGTGGATCGGCTTGCCGCCGGCTCCGGGGGCTGCCGACAACTCGCCGGAGAGCGCGAGCGCGCGCTCGTAGGTGTCGACGTCGATCACCATCCAGCCGGCGATCAGGTCCTTGGTCTCCGCGAAGGGCCCGTCGGTGACCGGCGGTCGGCCCTCCCCGTCGTACCGGACGAACGTGCCCTCGGGCGAGAGCGCCTGGCCGTCGACATACTCACCGCTGCCCTCGAGCCGGGTGGCGAAGTCGGCCATGAACTGCAGGTGATCCTCGACCTCCTCCGGGGTCCACTGATCCATCGGGACGGCGTTTACGGCCTCGGGGGCGCCGCGGTAGTGCTTGAGAAGCAGATACTTCGTCATGCTGGGTCTCCTTCGGTGCGGTGCGGCCACGGTGGCCGCATCCGCCCCTGGGACGGAGCCGCCAGGCCTGTCTCGACATCCTCGCCACATCTTCTTCGAGAACCTCCCGACGCAGCACGACCCGAGCCACACATCGATCGGCTTACGGCACTGTGAGCAGCGCCGTCAGAATCGCGCCAACTGGCGCCGGAGGCACCGAATCAATCTCCGAACAGTCCGACTTGATCTTGTTCGTTACTGAGGAGTTTCGGACACCAAGATCCTGGTCACTGAACGCTGCTCCACCAGGCAATCACTGCCGTCAATCATGATCATAAGTGAGCTGCGAAGGAACCGGAACGCACGCTAACGACCCCCGCGATCCCGCCCGGAGCACCCACCCTGACCTCCCCGAACCGGCTAATCGCGCGCTCCGGTTCCGTTGCAGGTCCACCCCCGGATGACAACGGCACGAGTGCGTAGCAGACCGCCTCAGCCGACGGCTGCGCTTGCGGCTCCTTCGCCAGCATCGCGGCGACCAGTGCGTCGACGTCGCGCAGCTCCTCCAGCGGCACGGCGCCGAAGTGAGCCATGGTCGCGGCCGAAACCGGCTGCAGCAGCAGGTTGGTGGTCGGGTCGAGAACGGTGGCCTGGATCTGTTCGTGTACGCCGGGCGCGATGGCGGCCGAGCTGGTCTTCCGGCTCGCGTACCAGAGGTCGGCGAGGGTGGCGGCCGAGACGACGAGGACGTGGGTGTCGGCGACGACCTTCACGCCCACCGCTTCTCGATGTCGGCGATCCGCTCGGAACTGACAACATCGAGCGCCGCGAGC
Organism: Actinomycetota bacterium; assembly: GCA_030854185.1. Classification (GTDB taxonomy): domain Bacteria; phylum Actinomycetota; class Actinomycetes; order Mycobacteriales; family Pseudonocardiaceae. Next base: position 36,306 of record JALYTS010000039.1, read on the forward strand.
AGGTCGTCGACGTCGGAGGCCGCGGCGGTACCGGCGAACACCCCGCGGACGCTGCGCCGCGCGGGAGCGTGCGATGTGTCGGTCACGATGCGCAGGTGGCTGCCGGCCCGAACCCCGTGACGGGCCAGCTCGGAAGCCGGGACATGCAACGCGCCGTCGGCGTCGGCGTCGATACCGAGGTCGATGCCGCCGTCGGGGTGGGGGCTAGAGGTGCTGCTCACACCGAGCAGCGTAGTCGAGCCCCGACGAGGGCGGTGGCTGTGCACGCCCTCGTCGAGGCCGTCCCCGACCGCTACCGCGCTACTCATCGCAGGCTTGGGGCGGACGAGCTGGCCTGTAAGCCGGATACAGCCGTTGTCCCTGATCAGAGGCCCGTATCGTGGTCTTGGGCCGTCACGGGGCCGTCAACGTCTGCTTCCCCATCGCCGAACAGACCGTCAATCGCGCGTTGAGTTCGGGCCGTGCTGGTCGGCATGAGGTGGGTGTAGGTCCGGAGGGTAAAGCCGGGGTCATGGTGGCCGAGGTACTCCGACAGGGCCTTGATGCTCTCCCCTGCATCGAGCAGCACCGAGGCGTAGTGGTGCCGTAGCGCGTGCGTCCCGTCCTGCCGGGTCGGGGCAGTGATACCAGCCGCCCTCCTGGCCGGTGCCCAGACCCGATCATTGAAGCGGCTGCGCAGGAGCGCTCCACCCACTGGAGTGGTCAGGATCAAGCGCACCGTGACGGGATCCCCACTCGGGATGCGCCACGGCAGCGTCACCGGCACCGGCGGGAAGCGCTCCATATGCTCATCCAGCAGCCGCAACACACTGCGCGGAAGCGGGACGTCCCGAGTCTTGTTGCGCTTGGGCAGGGCGTACACCTGCTGACCGTCAATGATCCGCACTTGCCGAACGACATGCACGACCATGCCTTCGCGGTCGAGATCCTCAGGAGCGAGCCCGAAAAACTCCCCTTGCCGCAGCCCGCAACCAGCGCCGAGCGGAATGGCGATCTGGTAGCGGTCGGCCAGCGCCAGTCGCATCGCGTTCACCCGAGCACGCGACCATGGCACGACTTTCTGTGAGACGGGCCGAGGTCGGACCACTGTCCGGGCATGGCACGGGTTCTCACGGATCAACTTGTCATCAACGGCCGCGCTGAGGATTGAGGACAGGTGCGCGAAGCAGCCCGATTGGTAGCTCGCGGCCACGTTGCGTTCCTGCATGCCCCGGATCCACGCCCGGACGTCGGTGGGCCTGATCGATCCGAGCTCGCGTCGTTCGAAAACCGGCAGGATCTGCGCGTTGAGCCGCCACGTGACGCTGTTCCGCGTGGAGGGATCAAATGTCTGACTATCGAGCCAAGTTCGCACGAATCCGCCGAAAGTAAGCCTGCCGGCCTTCGGGTCGATGTAGGTCCCCTGGCGCTTATCGCCCTCGACTCTGACGAGGAAATCCTCTGCCGCCTTCTTCTGGCGGTCGGGGAAGCTCACGCTGCGCTCGTGGCCCTCGGGGTCGAGGTAGCGCACCCGATAACGCTGGCCCGTGCCGTGCCGCGCCGCCTTGACCCGGGCTCGCTTCCTCGTCACCGGATCCGCGACGACCTTCCACCAGCGATCCTCGATGTGGCCCATGACGTCAGGCCACCTCGGAGCCGAGGCCAGCAAACCAGTTCCGAACCTCAGCCGGGTCGTACCGAAGATGCCTGCCGACCTTGCGAACCGGCGGACCCTCGCCCCGCCATTTCCACTGATAGAGCGTCTTCACCGGCACGCGGAGATACAGCGCCGCGTCATCGACCGTCCACAACAGATCGATCCTCGCTACGTCGCCCATCACGCTGCCTCCGCGATTGCCGAACGGTTCTCGGGTGGTGAACCGCTCGCGGCGAGTTGCGCGGCGGTGTACTCGGCTTTCCATCGCTGCCGTTCAGCGACGGCCCGCAGGAGCAGCACGGGTCGGGGTGGGACGTCGGGGTCGGTGGGTGCAGGGCGTTCCCACCGATACGGCCCGTCGTCGGGACCGTGCGCGGGTTGGATGCCGACGGCTTCGAGGAGTTGCCGAACGAATGCGCCGCGTTCGGCCCGGTGGTCATCCAGGGTCCTTGTTCGACCACTTGCGGGACACGAGGACGCGTCGTCCGGCGATGCCGAGGTGTTCGGGTTTGTGGGCTTTGCCCTTGCACCGTCCGGGGGTGATGGAGTGTCGGGCGCCTCGGGGTTGGATGGTTGGGTCGGACCGGGGCGCGGTGCTGGTCTTGCGATCAGTCCGTTTCCCCGGCCCGCCCGCCGCACCCGGCGTGCGTGTCTCCACGCACCGGGCGCTCCACGTGT
>JALYTS010000040.1 GCA_030854185.1 Actinomycetota bacterium
GGCCACCCGAGGCGGCGCGGCCGCGATCGGCCGCGATGATCTCGGCACGCTGCGCTCCGGCGGGTGGGCCGATCTGGTGCACATCGGAGCCGACGACCCGGCGTTCGCGGCTGGGCTGGACGTCCCGGACGGTCAGTTGCTGGCCAATCTGGTGTGGGCGGCCGGCGCTCGAGCGGTCCGGGATGTCTGGGTTGCGGGGGAGCGGGTGCTGCACAGCGGTACGCCGACCCGCGTCGATCCTGCGGAAGCCCATGCCGCGCTGCGCTCGAGAGTGTCCAGAATCACTGGCCAGTAATTGCGTGGCGAGAACCTGATGGGTGCGCCATGTTGTACCGTGCGCCCGCAAGAGCGCTAGGAGCTGTCGGGAGACTGGAGACGGCGGTGGGGCGTCACGCGGTCACCGAAGACCCGCTGCACGTGCTGTATGTCGGCAGTTCCGCCGATCTTGGAGCACTGCGCCGGTTGATGGAGGCGCACGGAGCGGTGACCCGCAGCCGGCTGACGCCCGCGGTCGCCGTGGTCGTCGCCGACCCGTCGATTTCTGCCGACCACCCCACTGTGCGCACCGCGGGCACCCTCGGTATCCCGGTGCTCGAACCAGCCCAGGCGATCGTGCAGTTCGCCGGTTGGCGAAATCGCACCGACTCGATCGGTCCGGCACCGGCTTCCACACGGCGACCTAGGCTGTTCCGCCGATCCGCCGGGTGAGCGTCAGCGCCGCAGGTCACCCCGGGGCGCTGCGCTGCGGGCACCGCGGCTGCACCGCCGCGGTTTCAGCCAGTGCCGCCGCCGAGCAGTGGGGCACCTGGCCTAACGTGGTGACCGCCGTCCGCACCATCGCTACGCTGGTCGCCTGGGCGGTGGCGGTGACCACTGGCAGCGACGTCTGGCTGCTCACGGCCCTGTTGTGTTACTGGGTGGGGGATATCGCCGACGGGCTGCTGGCCCGCCTGACCCACCGCGAGACCCGCACCGGGGCGGTGCTCGACGTGCTCGCCGACCGATTGAGCGTCTGCCTGGTGGTGATCAGTTACACCAGCGCGCATCCCTCCGTCGCACTGCCCGCCGCGGTGTTTCTGGGGCAGTTCGTGGTGCTCGACGCCTACCTCACGCTGGCGTTCGCCCGTTGGTCGTTGCTCTCGCCGAACTACTTCGGGTTGGTCGACGCCGCGGTGTACCGGCTGAACTGGTCCCCGCCGGCGAAAGCCACCAACACCGGCGCGGTAGTACTGCTGTGGTTGGTGACCGGATCGACGCTGGCGGCGACGCTGCTCGCCACTGTGGTGCTCGGCGTGAAGTCCTACAGCGCGCTGCGCCTAGCCCGGCTGCCGGTCCCGCCGACGCTCTCCGGATGTGCCGTACTCGACGTGCGCGCCGCTACACCGTGCCCGACTTAGCGCTGCCGCACTAGCCCCGCAAGCGCATCGACATGACGAGATAGCGGTAGGAACCGTCCCGGGAGTCATCCGGGTCATCGGCACCGAGGCCGGTGACCGGCGTGATGACGGTGGGTTTGCTCGGCTCGGTGAACGACAGCGTCGCCCGCGGGGTGGTCACCGCGGCCAGGCCGTCGAGCAGGTACCCGGCGTTGAACCCGATGGTCAACGGTTCACCGGTGACGCCGACCTCGAGTTCCTCCTCGGCGCTGGACTCATCTTCGGCTTCCGCGGACAGCTGCGCGGTGCCCTCGGAGAAGGCCAGCCGGACCGGCGCGAAGCGCTGGGCTACCAGCGCCACCCGCTTCAGAGCCGCGATGAACTCGCTGACTACCACCTCTACCGTGGTAGTGACCGCGGTGGGCCACAGCGAAGCGAACTTGACGAACTCGCCGTCGAGCAACCGGGTCAGAGTCTGGCGCCCGCCGGCGGAGAAGCCCAGGAAGCCCGCGTCGTCGGCGTCGCCCATCGACAGCACCACCTCGCTGGCCGAACCGAGCGACTTGGCCACATCGGCCAGCGTCTTCGCCGGAACGATGACGGCGGATGTGTCCGGGGTGGATCGCATCGGGCCGGTCGGCGTCCACGGAATGTGCCGCTCGGCGAGGCGGTACCGGTCGGTGGCGGCCAGGGTCAGCGCCTCGGGGCCGATCTCCATGCGCACCCCGGTGAGCATGGGCAGCGTCTCGTCCCGGCTCGCCGCCGCGGTGACCTGCGCGACGGCGGTGGCGAAGACGTCACCCCGGACCCGGCCCGAGGTGGCCGGCAGCACCGGCACCGCTGGGTAGTCCTCGATGTGCAACAACGGCAGGTTGAACCGGACCGAACCGCAGCGCACCGCCAGCCGGTTTCCCTCCACCGCTACCCGGACGTCCTTGGGCGGCAGCGCGCGGGCGATCTCGGCGAGCAGCCGGCCGGACACCAGTACCCGGCCGGCGGCCTTGTCGGTGACCGGCACCTCGATGCGGTTGAGCACCTCGAAATCGAAACCCGAGACGATCATCACGCCGTCAGTCACCTCGAGGACCACGCCCGCAGTCACCGGGACGACCGGACGGGCTGGTAGGCCCTTCGCCGTCCACGCGATGGCCTCGGCGAACGCGTCCCGCTCAAGCTCGAACTCCACGTTACCCACCGTCCCTGCGTGTACTCCCGGTGCGCCGGGGTGCGTCAGCGTACCGGGGCCCGCCTCGCGCGCCAGGAATGGTGGGCATTGTGGCTCAGTGGTTGTCAACAGGTCGCATCATCACGCACACTGGAGCGATCGGTGAAAAACCGTAGGACCCGGCTCCACTTGACGTCAGCCGGACCGAACGGTTACTGGGCCGCCGAACGGCGCCCGGTAGGCCGATGGCGCAAGCGGCAACTCCCCCTGGCCGCTGGCGTGACGGCCGCCGACCGGGTGCCACCCCCCCTTGATACCCGGTCGGCGGACCGCTAACGGGCCCCCGCAGGGGCCGGTGACAAGCTGCGTCGAACGATACGGCTACGCATCGGCCGCCTGAAACCAGTTGTCAGGCAAACCTGACCGCTCCGCTCCAGAGCGCCCGGCGCCCAGGTTGGTGGTACTTGAGGGGCGACCTACTGGGTGAGGCCGTCTACTGAGTGAGGCCGTGCTCGATGGCGTAGCGGGTCAGTTCCACCCGGTTGTGCAGCTGCAGTTTGCGCAACGTGGATTGCACGTGGTTCTCCACCGTGCGGTGGCTGATCACCAGCGATTCGGCGATCTGTCGGGCGGTGTGCCCGGTGGCTACCCGGCGCAACACCTCAGTCTCGCGCTCGGTGAGCCGCGGCGCGGCGGGCTGGGCGCGGTCCAGCGCCATCCGGCGGTACTCGCCGAGCAATAGGCCGGCCAGGCCGGCGGTGAACACGGCGTCGCCCTCAGCGGTCCGGCGCACGGCGTCAACGAGCTCGTCCAGTGACGCCGATTTCATCAAGTAACCGGAGGCGCCGCCCTGTACCGCCGCCAGCACGTCGGCATGAGCGCCGGAGGCGGACAGCACCAGCACCTTGATGTCCGGCCAATCGTCGATGATGCACCGGGTGGTGTCCGCGCCGGATGGTCCATCGGAGCCGAAGTGCAGGTCCATCAGCACCACGTCCGGACGAACGGCAGCAACGATGCGCAACGCGGCCGCGCCGTCAACGGCGGTGGCAACCACCTCGAAGCCGCGCTCACCGAGGTCGCGGGCCACCCCGTCGCGCCACATCGGGTGGTCGTCGACGACCATGACCCGGATCGCGGACCGGCCGTCACCCCCGTGGTCGTTCACCGCGCCACGCCGGGGCGTGGGCGGGCCAGCCGCACCTCCCATTCGGTGCCCCGCCCCGGGCCGGTATCCAAAGTCAGAGTGGCGCCCAGATCGGCTACCCGGCCGCGGATCGAGCCGGACACTCCCATCCGGCCGGCACACTGCGCACCGACGAGCTGCCCGCTGTCGACGCCCGGTCCGTCATCCCGCACGGTGAGCACCACTTCCGCGCCGAGATCCTCGACCAGCACCCACGACTTCGCTTCCGGACCGCCGTGCCGGGCAGTATTAGCCAACGCCTCGCGGGTGACGGCGACCAGCTCGTCGACGTCGGCGGCGGGCAGCGGTACCGCGGTCGCGGGCACCGACACCTCGACTCGCGAGCTGGCCAGCAGCCGCAGCGCGCCGGCCAGGTCCTGCTCACCGGTAGCGCCCGGCGGTGTCGCTGAGAACAGGCACCGCAAGGCGATCTCCTGTTCACCGGCCAACCGCGCCAACTCGCCGGCCTCCCCGTCGAGCTGGTCGGCCCGAGCTCGCACCCGGGCCAGCACCTGCACCACGCTGTCGTGGATGGATCGGGCCAGCCGCTCCCGCTCAGCGGTGGCCGCCTCGGCCCGGGCCGACCGGCGGAGCTGCTCGCTCGCCCGCCGGGCGGCCGTCGCCGCCAACCCGAGCACGAACCCGGTCCCCACCAGCAGGATCGCGTCGCGGGCGAGATCGATGGTGAAAAACCCGCGCACCCAGACGTCGACCACCGCGACGGCCACGCCGAACAGCGCTCCGGCAACCCGGCCGGCGTGCACCGCGGCAGCGACCACCGGGCCGCTGGCCCACACCGTGGTGAGTAGCGGCGTCCGCTGGGCGACTTCGGTGAGCTGCTCGGTGGACAGCACCAGCGCCGAGGAGCCCATCAGCGTCAGCGTCACCAACAGGTCGATCACGATCACTTGGAGCCGGCGGGTGCGGTCGTAGCTGTAGGCCAGGCAGGTCAGCACGGTCCACACCGCAATCCCAGCTAGCACGGCCCATCCCAGAGCCGGTCGAGCGAAGCCATCGTGATGCAGCGTGATCGCGATGATCGCGAAAACTGCCGTGATGGCCCGGAACACCACCACGCCCCGCCACAGCGGCGTCATGATGTCGGTGGTGCCCGCCGCCATGGCCGCGGATCATGCCACGCGCTCGGCGGCTACCCAGCTCCGGACTTGTAGCTCATCGGGACACACGGTGCTACGATTTTACGGATGAAGACCATCAGCCAGCGCGAGTTTCGCAATAACTCTGCGGCCGTGATGGACGCGGTCGAGGCAGGCGAGATCTACCACATCACCCGCAACGGCACGGAGGTCGCCGAACTGCGTCCGCTGGCCCGCAGGCGACGATTGACCGCCGAGGAGCTTGTGGCGCGACACCGCAGGCTGCCGCGAGTGGACTACGCGCGTATGCATGCTGAGGCCGACGAGTTCTTCGGCACGCAAGAGCGCGTGGGTGACAACGACCCGTGGGAGCGCAGCCTTGCCTGATCGCCCCCCCTCCGGCGTCCTCGACACTTGTACCTACATAGACCTCGGCGTTGTCGATCCGGCGGCCCTGCCGGCAATCCCGGAGATCACCTCTATCACCCTCGCTGAACTGCACCAGGGTGTCGCCATGGCCAAGGACCATGCCACCAGGGCGGCGCGCACGGAGAAGCTCAGTGCCGCCGTCTCCGATTTTGACTCCTTGCCCTTTGATGAAGCAGCCGCCGGCCGGTACGGGACCCTGGTAGCGCTGGCGATTGCGGCGGGCCGCGATCCTCGCCCCCGCAGAATGGATCTGATGATCGCCGCGATCGCCGCGACCAGGGGCCTTCCGCTGTACACCCGCAACGCGATGAACTTCAAGGGTCTGGACGGCGCCGTGACCGTAGTCGCCGTCTGAGCACGCCCACCACGAAGGATCACTGTTCAGAAGACGCTGCGGCCGTACATCTCGCCGAGCGGATCGGCGATCAGCTCCACCCGGGCGGCGTCGGGGTCCCGGAAGTAGATCGACGTCCCACTTTCCAGCTGGTACTCGACGCCCTGGGCGTCCATCCGGTCCCGGATCTCCTGCCAGTGCTGCGGTTCCATCGAAATGGCCAGGTGGTGCAGGCCGCCGAGTACCTCGGCGGAGCCGGGGAGATCCCGGTTCTCGAACATGTCGATCAGCGGGAAGCCGAGTAGGCCCTGGTAGAACTCCACTGTCCGGCGCACGTCGGAGGAGATCAACGCGGTGTGGTGGATACCCCGCGCGGTGCTGGCCGGTCGGTCTTGGCGGGCCGGCATCAGCTCGGCCCGGATCCGGTCGCGCCGCTCGGTGAATTCGGTGCGCTGCGCATCAGTAACTGTCACCGGTCAAGCATCCCGCGACGGCGCGGCGGCGGCCAGCCTGAAGCGGGCGAACTCGGCCACCATCGCCGCCAACGACCAGTGCGCGTTGAGGCCGCTGGGATTGGGCAGCGCCCAGACCAGGGTCGTTCCCACCGCAGGCTGCGGCCCGACGACGGCCCGGGGGGCGGCGAAGGCCACCCGGTAGGCGGTGATGCCGACGACACCCAAGGCGATCGGACCCCGGGCGATCGAACCCCGGACGACCGGGCGCAGGGTGCGCACGAGGTCCCGGAGTCGCTCGCCGCCGGCCACCAACTCGGCCGTGCTCAGCTCGTCGGCCCGGGCGGTGGCTCGGGGCACGATGTTGGTGATCCCCAAACCGAGCGCGGGCAGCAGGTGCTGCTCGTCGGGCCGCAACCGGCGCGGCGTGAAGCCGGCGCCGTGCAGCGCCGGCCAGAAGCGGTTGCCCGGCCGGGCGAAGTGGTGACCGGTGGCGGCGGAGACCAGGCCCGGGTTGATGCCGCAGAACAGCACCCGCAACGGCGGGTCGTCCGGCCCGGGTAGCACGTCGGCGATCGTGCGTTCCCGCGCCGCGGTGAGGTCGGCTCGCTTCACGTCGGTGAGCTTAGAGAACCGGGCCGGACCATCAGCTGGGGTGCCAGCGCCAGCCCGGCCACCACCAGCGCGCTCACCAGCCACCACTGGTTGAGAAAGGTCTGCTTGTTGAGTAGCCCGAAGGTGGTGAGCACCACGGCGCAACCCACCAGGAACCCGCCGCCGGTGCGCGGGCAGTACCGCCAGGCCAGCAGGTAGCCCGCCAGCAGGGCCACCACCAGCAGCGGCACCCGCAGCGGCGCCGGGAACAGCAGCCACAGCGACAGCGAATCCGTCCGCGGCGGCGCGGCGAGGAACAGCGTCACCGTGCAACCCAGGAATCGGGTCGGGTCGGCGATCAGCCACGGCAGCGTCAGGGCCCCGGCGGTACCGGCCGCCACGGCCAGCTCACGAGGCCGAAACCGGCACAGCAGTACCAACGGCGCCAGCAGCACCACGTGCTGCTTGGCGGCCAGTGCCACTCCGAAGGCCACCGCCGCCCAGCCGGTGCGGCCCCGGTCCGCCAACACCGCGGTGCCCACCAGCGCGGGCAACAGCAGCATCTCGGTCCAGGACTGCTGCACTATGTACACCGAGCCGGGCAGCACCACCGCAAGCAGCGCCAGAGCCAGCCCGGTGCCACCGCGGTCGCGCAGGTGCCAGCACAGCACGGCACCGGTGGCCACCAGGAGCACCAGCTCAGCCCACCGGGCGTCGCCGCCCAACCACACTCCGGGCGCGGTCAGCAGGGCGGTCGCCGGTAGGTAGGTGAAGCAATCTCGATCCTGCCCCGGGGGTGAGCGGGGAAAGGTCAGCTCATAGGGGTTGCGCCCGTGAGCCAGGCCGTGCCCAGCTCCTTGCAGCAGCTCCCACACGTCGATCACCGGAGTGCTGCCGAGCACCACCAGCGCGCCACCAGCAGCCACCACGGCCAAGCCGGCAGCCGCGACCCACCCCGCGCGTTCGACCCGCACCAGCGGCAGCAATGCGGGCACCACCCCGGCCGCGGCCAACACCAGCACGCCGATGAGCAGGCAGTCGTTGGAGACCACGTACTTCAGTGGGGGAGCCACCGCCATCACGGCCACGCCCAGCAGCCCGCTGACCACGATCGCCCAGCCCGGTGGCCGGAGAAAGACCCCGCCGAGCACGAGGCCGACCAGCATCAACTCGGCGCATAGCACCACCCCGAAAACCGGCACCGCCACGACGTCCGGGCGATACACCCGGCCAACCGTGGCATCGCCAACCAGCGCTACGGAGGAGATCAGCAGCACAGCCGAGCCCACCGATGCCCAACGCCGTGCTACTGGCGTCTGGGCCGGCGGAGCGGCCGACCCGGCCGGCACGGAACTCACCGACCGTCCGGAGTACTCGGCTGATCCGGCGCCGGGTGCTCAGGCGCCGGATCAGCCGAGTACTCCGGGTGCGGGGTCTCGAAGGTCTCAGGATCGGCGGGAACGTCGGCTGGGGGAAACGCGGATCCGGCAGCCAACATGCCAGCAATCCCCGTGGCGTCGCCGCCGGGCTCGGCCTCCCCACTGACCAGCGCCCGGATGCCGGCGTTGAGCACGGCCAGCATCGGCACCGCCAGCAGGGCACCGGCGATGCCGGCGACGACTGAGCCCACCGCGACGGCCAGCACCACGGCCACCCCGTTGAGCTCGACGGCACGGCCCATCAGCAGCGGCTGCATGACGTTGCCCTCCAGCTGCTGCACGGCGATCACCACGGCGAGCACGATCAGCGCCGGCACCGGCCCGTTGGTGACCAGCACCACCAGCACCGCGACCACGCCGGAGACCACCGCGCCGACCACCGGGATGAACGCCGCCAGGAACACCAACGCGGCCAGTGGCACCACCAGCGGGGCGCCCACCGCCACCAACCCGACCCCGATACCCAGCGCATCCACCACCGCGACCAGCGCGGTGGCGCGGATGAACCCGACCAGGGATGCGAATGAGCGCCGCCCAGCGATATCGACCCGGTCACGAACCGGGCGGGGCACCGCACCGAGCAGGAAGCCCCACATCGACCTGCCGCCGTAGAGGAAGTAGATCAAGGTGAACAGCGCCAGCGCGGCGCCGGCCAGGTACTGCCCGACCGTGAACGCGGTGGACAACGCGCCCGAGGTGATCGCATAACGGTTGTTGGCCACCGACCGGCTCAGCGAGTCGAGCAGGTTCTGCAGGTTGATTGGATGGAGCCCGAACGGTGGATGCTGCAGCCACACCCGGATCTGCTGGACGCTGTTGGCGATCTGGGTCTGCAGCGCGGGTAGCCCGTTGACGAAGGCCTGAATGACGAATCCCAGCAGCCCGCCGATCAGCGCCAATCCGGTGACCAGAACCACCAGCGTGGCGACGCCCCTGGGGACCCGCCGCTTGGTCAACCAGTCCACCACCGGCCCCAGCAGCGCGGTCAGTAGCAGGGCCACCGCCACCGGGATCACCACCTGCTGCAGGGCGATCACCACGTAGCCCAACACGACGACCAGCCCGGCCACCGCCAGCAGCCGCCACGACACCGCGGCCGCCACCCGCAACGGGTACGGCACGGCGGCCGCCGCATCACGGCTGGCCGAGCTCGGGGCCGGGCTGCGATTCACGCCGCCACGCTATCCGGCGCGCCCCAGCGATGGCCCCTCGTCTGTGTCCGGCATGGCGGTTCCGCGGAATCCTCCCTGCAGCACATGGTCACCTCCGATTAGGAGCAACAATCCCGCCCCTGGTACCACTACGCGCTGTCACACGGCGTCAGCCACAAAGCCAAAGATCCGCGGGACGCTCTAATCGAACAACTCGCCGGCCTCGGCCTTGGCGATCAGTGACGCGGGTGGGGTGAAGCGGGGGCCGTAGCGGTCGGCGAGTTCGTGCGCGCGGGCGACGAAGGCGGCCAGGCCACCGGGGTAGCCGTTGATGAACTGCACCACGCCGCCGGTCCATGGCGGGAACCCGATCCCCATGATGGAGCCGATGTTGGCGTCGGGCACCGAGGTGATCACACCCTCGTCGAGGCACTTCACGGTCTCCAACGCCTCGACGAACAACATCCGCTGCTTCATGTCTTCGAACGGGATCGCATCCGGACTCGATGGGCCGAAGTGCTCGGCCAAACCGGGCCACAGCCCGGTGCGCCTGCCGTCGGCGTAGTCGTAGAAGCCGGCACCGCCGGTACGCCCCGATCGGCCCAGCTCAAGCACCATCCGATCGACGATCACGTCGGCCGGATGCGGGGTCCAGGTGACCCCCGCCGCCTCGACGCCACGCCGGGTCTCCTCCCGGATCTTGCGCATCAGCTTCAGGCTCAGCTCGTCGACCAACTGCAGCACCGGTGCCGGGTAGCCGGCCTGCAGGGTGGCCTGCTCGATGGACGCCGGCGCCGCGCCCTCGGCGAGCATCGCGACGCCCTCGTTGATGAACGTGCTGATCACCCGGCTGGTGAAGAAGCCGCGGCTGTCGTTGACGACGATCGGGGTCTTGCGGATCTGTTGCACGACGTCCACGGCGGCGGCCAGCGCCGCGTCGGACGTCCGCGCGCCGCGGACGATCTCCACCAGCGGCATCTTGTCCACCGGGGAGAAGAAGTGCAGGCCGACGAAGTCGCCCGGGCGGTCGACTCCCGACGCGAGGTCGGTGATCGGCAGCGTGGAGGTGTTCGAGCACAGCAGAGCCTCGGGTTCGACCACGTCGAGGATCTCGACGAAGACCTTCTTCTTCAACGCCGGGTCCTCGAACACCGCCTCGATCACCAGGTCGCAGCCCTTCAGATCGGCCGGGTCGGCGGTCGGGACGATCCGGGCCAGCACCGCATTGCGCTGCTCGGCAGTGGACCGGCCCCGGGACACGGCCTTGTCCAGCACTCGCTCCGAGTAGCCCTTGCCCTTGGTCGCAGCCGTCAGGTCCACGTCCTTGAGCACGACGTCCATGCCCGCGCGGGCGCAGGAGTAGGCGATGCCGGCGCCCATCATCCCGGCGCCGAGCACGCCTACCTTGCCGAACGTGCGCCGCGGATACCCGTCGGGCCGGCTGCCGCCCTTGTTGATGTGCTGCAGATCGAAGAAGAACGCCTTGATCATGTTCTTGGCGACCTGGCCGGTGGCCAGATCCATGAAGTAACGGCTCTCGATCTGCAGCGCGGTGTCCACGTCCACCTGCGAGCCCTCCACGGCCGCGCACAGGATGTGGTGCGGGGCCGGCATCGGCGCGCCCTTGAGCTGCTTGCGCAGGGTGGCCGGGAACGCGGGCAGCAGCTGCGCCAACGCCGGGGTGGACCCCAAACCTGTAGTGGACACCGTGCCGCCGGGGATCTTGTAGCCCCTGACGTCCCACGGCTGCTGCGCCCGCGGGTGCGCAACGATCCAGTCGCGCGCCCTGGCGAACATCTCCTCGGGCGTTGTGACTACCTCGTCGACGATCCCGGTTTCCTTGGCCTGCGCCGGACGTAGCTGCTGGCCCTGCATCAGCAGCTGCATCAGCGCCGTCGTCAGGCCGAGCATCCGCACCGTTCGGACGACCCCACCGAGGCCCGGCAGTATTCCTAACGTCACCTCGGGGAAGCCGATCTTGGTACCCGGGGTGTCCAGCGCGATCCGGTGGTGGCAGGCCAGCGCGATCTCCAGGCCACCGCCCAGGGCTGCCCCGTTGATCGCGGCGACGACCGGCTTGCCCAGCTTCTCCAGCCGCCGCAGCTGGCCCTTGACCAGGGTGATGTGCGCGGCGAAGTCGCGGGCCGACTCCGGCGTGATGTTGCGCAGCTCATTGAGGTCGGCGCCGGCGAAGAAGGTCTTCTTCGCCGAGGTGAGGATGACCCCGGTGATCGAGTCCCGCTCGGCCTCCAGGCGGTCCAGGGTCTGGCCCATCGACGCGACATAACGGTCGTTCATCGTGTTGGCGGAGCGCCCCGGGTCGTCCAGAGTCAGCGTCACGATGTTGTCTCTGCCCTCGACATCACGATCCCACCGAATACTGTCAGTCATCTGCTCTCTCCCAGGAAACTAGGTACTGGTGGGCATGCGTTACAGCCGCTCGATGATGGTGGCGATGCCCATGCCACCGCCTACGCACAGCGTGGCCAGGCCGTAGCGCAGGTCGCGGCGCTCCAGCTCGTCGATCAGGGTGCCTAGGATCATCGCGCCGGTGGCGCCCAGCGGGTGACCCATGGCGATCGCGCCGCCGTTGACGTTGAGTTTGTCGTGCGGCACGTCCATCTCCCGCATGAAGCGCAGCACCACCGCGGCGAACGCCTCGTTGACCTCCACCAGGTCGATCTGGTCCATCGTCATGCCAGCCTTGGCCAGCGCCTTGCGGGCGGCCGGCGCGGGGCCGGTCAGCATGATCGTCGGTTCCTCGCCAATGACGGCCCCGGCCACGATCCGGGCCCGCGGGGTCAACCCGAGGTCGCGCCCGACCTGCTCGGAGCCGACCACGACCAGGGCCGCGCCGTCGACGATGCCCGAGGAGTTGCCGGCGTGGTGGACATGATCGATGCGCTCCACCCAGTGGTAGCGCTGCAACGCGACGGCGTCGAACCCGGCCTGCTCACCGAGGTCGGCGAAGGACGGCTTGAGGGCACCGAGGACCGCCATGGTGGTGTCCGGGCGCAGATGCTCGTCACGCTCCAGGATGACGCTGCCGGTCAGGTCGCGCACCGGGACCACCGAGCGCTGGAAGTAGCCGTTGCTCCACGCCTTGGCGGCGCGGTGCTGGGACTCCAGGGCGAAGGAGTCGACGTCGGTGCGGGCGAAGCCCTCGATGGTGGCGATCAGATCCGCGCTGATGCCCTGCGGGACGAACCGGGCAGCGTAGGCGGTTTCCGGGTCCATCGCGATGGCGCCACCGTCGGAGCCCATCGGTACCCGCGACATCGACTCGACGCCGCCGGTGAGCACCAGGTCCTCCCAGCCCGACCGGACCTTCATCGCACCGAGGTTCACCGCCTCCAGACCCGACGCGCAGAATCGGTTGATCTGCACTCCGGCGACACTGTCCGGCATCCCGGCGGCCAACGCAGCGGCGCGCGGGAGGTCCCCGCCCTGGTCGCCTATCGGGGCGACCACCCCGAGCACGATGTCGTCGATCCGCGCCGGGTCCAGGTTCGGGTGGCGGTTGCACAGCTCGTCGATCAGCCCGGTGACCAGCGAGATCGGCTTGACGCCGTGCAGCGCACCAGTCGGCTTGCCCCTGCCCCGCGGCGTGCGCAGGCTCTCGTAAAGGAATGCTTCAGTCATGACTCGCTCCGGATTGTGGCGATGACGCTTCGGCATTTGCGGGAACGGATTCGCGGATCGCCCGGTTGACGGCCAGCTGGAAATTGGTGACGACCCCGTCGACGGTGACCGGTTTGAGCCGCCCCAGCAGGGCGATCAGCCGGTCGCGCAGCTCGGGTGGGCGGCCACGCTCCCGGTACTCACGTAACACCGTGTTGTGGAACAGCGCCACCAACTCGGTCGCCAGCGCGCTGGTGTGCGCTTCGATGATCTGCGCCGACGCCAGCTGCACCGCGAAATCCATCTCGGTACCGAGCAGGCTCAGCCCGTAACCCAGCATCTCTGGGCTGGTGAGCGTCCACGCGCCACCATCCGAGTAGATCACGCCCAGGGTCACCAGGCGGGCCAGCTCGTCGTCGTCCAGGACGCGTCCGGCGCGGGCATCGAGCTCGGCGCGGCTCACGATCTCCGGCTCCTCGGGCAGCCACGGCGCGAGCAGCGCTCGGTGCAGGGCGAGGTCTTCGGGCGATCGGTCCAGCGGGATCCGGGCCAGGTAGCCCTCGATGGCAGCCAGGGTGAATCCCAGCTCCTGCAGATCGCGGATCAGCTTCAGGCGGGCCGCGTGGCACTCGTCATACAGGCCCAGCCGACCGCGCACCGCCGGCGGCGGGATCAGCCCCAGGCCGGTGTAGAAGCGGATGGTGCGCACACTGACCCCGGTACGAGCGGCCAGCTCCGCGATCGTGAGCTCGTCCGCCACCGGCTGCGCCTCCCGACATGACAGTACCACTGTCGTAACAGTACTACTGTCACACCGCCTGCGCGCACCGGAGATTTTTCCTGTCGACTTACGGCTTGGGTGTTACGCCTGAGAGGAGGACCCTCATGACCTGAGTAGTGAGGTCGCCGGAACTGCTGCCGCCGCTGCCTCCGGCGCTGGGGTCCTTGGCTGCGCTGAACATCGACAAGACGGTACGGGCGGGCAGCAATTCGGCGTGCTGCCCGTTCACTTCGGCGAAACTCAATGAATCACACATCAAAATCCCCCTAGGCAAGGTTGTTGACCTGGCACAGCCACTGACTTAGTACAACCACTGTGCCTAGCCGGCACGTCATGCGTCAATCGGTAGTCGGTACGTAACCCTTCGACAGCACTCCCAGCCGCAGCTCGCCGACAGTGACCAACCGGACGCAGAAGCGCGGGAGCGGTGCGCGCGCAGCTACGAAGCGTGTGCAGGGAAGCCCGCTGACCTCGGTGCGCTTATCCCACAGGAGTAGAAGTCATCCCCACTACCTCAGCTGAGGTAGTGCGCCTGCCGGGACTGGGGTACCCAGAAGATGATCTGTAGATGGGATGCCCGGCCCACCGGAGTGCGGCATATTGTGCGCCAGCAAGCAATGGCCTTCAGGCCGGGTGATCTGCGGTCACCTTAGCGAGGGGAAGAGATGGTGAGCACTACCGTGGGTACCGTTGCATTGCTCAAGGCGCCACAGGACTGCGAGCCCATCGCCATCACTGATATCGCGGCGCTGCGGCAATCCGTTATCGCCCTCTCCGAAGCCAGCAGTTTCACGGCACCTTCTCCCGGCGGCAGCGAGGCCGCCGGCACCGTCGACTTCGCCGTGCTCGTCGCGGCTGCTGTCAACGGTGAGCGAGATGCGGTCGAGGGGGTGCTTCGCTGGGTCCGCCCCCTGGTGCTGCGGTACTGCCGGGCTCGGGTCGGCGGCCAGGAGAAGACGTTCGCTTCGGCGGATGACGTAGCCCAGGAGGTGTGTCTCGCGGTGCTCACGGCGCTGCCCAGTTACCGCGACCAAGGGCGGCCGTTTCTGTCCTTCGTCTACGGCATCGCCTCGCACAAGGTGGCCGACGCGCACCGCAACGCCGCGCGCAATCGCGCCGATCTGGTCCCGGAGATGCCGGAAACTCCGGAACTGGCCGACGGCCCGGAGGCGCAGGTCCTGCAGAATGAGATCACCGGGCGGATGGCCAAACTGCTGCACAACTTACCGGAACGCCAGCGTGAGGTGCTCATCCTGCGGGTCGTGGTCGGGCTGTCCGCGGAGGAGACCGCCGAGGCTGTGGACTCGACACCGGGTGCGGTCCGGGTGGCGCAGCACCGGGCACTGAGCCGGCTGCGCAATATCCTGACGGCGCGGGCCCGCTCTGACCACCGTCTCCGATCGGGCCTCCGCGCCCCGGCGGCGACCTGCGATCTCGGACCCTTGACCGACTGGGCGGCAGACGGGCTCGGGCACGATCGGCTCACCGCCGTTGCCGCCCGCCAAGACGCGTCGTAGCGAGCTGCGCCTACGCTCTTCAACTGTGGCTGACTACCTGCCGACGGCGCCCTACCGCGGCACCCGTGACTTCTTGCCCGCCGAGATGAGTGTCCGGACCCAGGTTTTCCAGCGGCTCTATGAGGTGATCGAACGGTACGGCTACCTGCGCTACGACGGTCCGATCCTGGAACCGGTCGAGATCTACGAGGCGAAGTCGAGCCAGGAGATCGTAGAGCAGCAGCTGTACACCCTCACCGACCGTGGCCAGCGGCGGTTGGCCTTGCGTCCGGAGATGACCCCGTCGGTGGCGCGGATCATTGCGGGAAACGCCGGCAAGCTCCCGTTCCCGGTGCGTTGGTACAGCCATCCGAACTGCCACCGTTACGAGCGCCCGCAACGCGGCCGGGTTCGTGAACACTGGCAGATCAACGTCGACGTGTTCGGGTCGGGCAGCCCGTCCTGCGAAATCGAGATCTTCGAGCTGATTCACGACATGATGGCCGGCCTGACCGCGTCGCCTGACATGTGGGTGCTGCGGGTGAGCGACCGGGTTCTGCTGAATGCGATCCTGACGACGATGGTCGAAGTGCCAGCCGATCAGGTCCGTGAGGTGAGCGCGCTCATCGATCGGTGGGAGAAATACCCCCACGACACGCTGGCCCAGCAAGCCACCGAACTGGGCCTGACGGAAAAGCAGTTCCATCGCCTCGGCGAGATCCTCAGCGCCGGCGACGCCCTCCTTGACGACCTCCCCAGCGAGGCGTGCGAGCAGTCACTTCTGATGCGCGTACTCGACAGCAGCGCGCGTGATCTGATCAAGTTCGATCCGCTGATCGTACGAGGGTTCGACTACTACACGTCAACGGTCTTCGAGGTTTTCGACACCAGCCTGGAGAATCGCCGCTCACTGTTCGGCGGCGGCCGTTACGCCAACCTGGTCGGACTGTTCTGTGCCGGCCAGATCCCCGGTATCGGTTTCGGTATGGGCGACGTCACCCTGATGGATTTCCTGGGCACCCACGGTTTGCTGCCCGCACCACGTAGCGAGGTGGACGTCGCGGTCATTCCGGTAGACGAGACGCTGACCCAAGCCGCGCGGCAGGTTGCCCGCAGTCTGCGCCAGGCCGGCCTGCGGACCAGCACCCCGCTGGAGATCAGGAGGCTGGGCAAGGAACTCGCCCGGGCCGACAAGTCCGGCGCCCGCGTCGCGGTGATCGTCGGACGCGACGAGTGGGCGGCCGGCGCGGTTACCATCCGCAACATGGTGACCGGCGACCAACAACAGACACCGACCAACGCTGCCCCATCGGTTGTGGCCGACATACTGGGCTAGCGACACTTCGGTTGGAGCTGGTCGTACCGTCTCAATGCGGACTTCGAAGACCACGCGGAACACGAATACATGACCATGGTCGCGGAACATCCCGATTGGGATAGCGAACCATTCGAGTCCTCGTTCGCCGACGACTTCGGCCACTTCGACTCACTCGCGGATGTGTTCCGGCAGATCGGCCATGACGAGCGGGTGCACAAACTCGAGAGTGAGGGCCTGATGAAGAAACCCAGGTTCCGTTGACGCGGTGCAACCACCGCGCGATTGAGCACAGGCCAGTTTCCGCGTCATCCAGCCATCGACGTCACCCGACGATGAGCTCCAGTGCGTGTTCGCCGGTGCGTTGCACGCGCAACCCGCCACGCCGGGCGATCCGGGCCACCCCGGCCGCATCGGACACCGCCCGTGGCGCCGTGGCGAGCAGCCGAGCCAGCCGACCCTTGTGCGACTTGTTGTGGTGGCTCACCGTCGCCCGACGGCCGCGGCCGTCGTCGCTGACGACCGCGACGGAGACCGCACCCGGCACCGTCCCCAGCGCCGCGTAGCTGCCCGAACGCAGGTCGATCACCAGTCCCGCGAGCTCGGCCAGCAGCGGGGTCAACACCGGACGCCAGACCGATCGCATTGAGCCCAGCCCGGGAAGGGTCGTCGTGGCGGATAGCCGGTAGGCCGGTATCGGATCGTCCGCAGCGAGCAGCCCGAACAGGGCGGACGCCACCGCCAGCCGGGCCCGCTGCGCCGGCCGCAGCGAGCCTGCGTCCAGCGCTGCATAGAGGACGCCGGTGTAGCGCTGCACCGCAGGCAGTGTCGGCGCGTTCCACAGGCCGGCGTTGCGTTCCAACTCACCGGACTGGCGCTCGGACAACCCAAGCGCGGCAAGCCCGACAGGCACGTCCCCGGCCAGCGCTACCAGCTCCTCGATCACCTTCCGGCGGGTCGGCGTGATCTCGGAATAGGACAGGCGGTCAAGCCGAAGCGATGGCCCGTCGCCCCCGGACGCCTTGGTTTCCGACGGCGGTAGCAGCACCAGCACAGCGGATGAGCGTATACCCACGGTTAGCTTCGGTCGCGTTCGAGTGAACCTCACTTTCTGACACGCTAACACCTCCGCACCGCGCTACTTTATCAGGTGACTCGAACACCGATGTTAGCCAATAATTCAAATAGGACGTGGCGAGCTATCCGGGAAGGAGGTGGCGAGGCGTTGCCCGATGTCCGTGCTTAGGCAACCCACCTGAACGAACAGGCTCATCGCAGCGGCGTATCTAGCAGTCTCTTCGTAGCTCAGAGCTTACGGATTGGCGGCATAAGCGTGAGCCGGCACGAATCGCTCTTTCATTGTCGATCGATTACTCAGGTCAATCTCGATGTGACTGTGGCGGCTTGACGATGGCCAAGGTTATTGACAGCCGCGAAAGCACCCGACCTGTCGTGCCGGGACGCGTTCGCGAGCTCAGTGCGTTGTACGCCGAGCGGCAGCGAAGCGCAGCGGGCGAGCTGCGAGTGGCGTTGGTGCTCGGCGAGGCTGGGCTGGGCAAGTCATGGCTGGCGGCCGAGGTACTGCCGCGGGGCAGCGAGTGGGCGATCGGGCTGACAGCGCGAAACTCCCCGCTCGGGGATGCCCCGTCGTTCGCGCCCTGGGCGGCCGCTCTCGGCCTGAATGCCGACGATGTGAGCTCCGGCGGGGCCTGCCGGGCCTGCGGCAGCGGTTTCGGTGGTCTCCCGGCGCTCGCGCGCCGTCGCGAGATTGAGCACGACCCGGCCTCGTGTGCCAAGGCGCTGCGTTACCACCTCGTGGAATGGATCCCGGGTCTGCTCGCCAAGGCGAGTGCTGACCGCCCGGTCGTCGTGCTGGTCGACGATGCTCACCAGGGCCATGACGCGGTGTGGGAGATGTTGCTGCGGCTGGCGTGGGAATGCCCAGACAGCCGCCTGTTCGTGGTCGTCACCGCCCGACCGGCTGAGCTGGCCAGACACCGGATCGCCAGTGAGGTGCTACAGACCTTCGAACAGGAGGCGCTGGTACGCCGGCTCAGGCTGGCGCCGTTCTCCCGGGCCGATGTCGCCGCGCTGGCCGCGGACATCCTGGGGCCAGACCGCGTGCCGGTTGCCCTGCTGGACTGGCTGATGATCCGCTCGCAGGGCAATCCCCGGCTCGCCACCGGGCTGCTGGAAGCGCTGGTCGACAATGGCACGGATCTGCGGGCACCAGCGCTGGACCGAGTACCGGAAAGCCTGGCCCGCTGGGTACGCACCGAGGTGGCCCGGCTAGAACCGCCGGCCGTGGCCCTCGTCGAGTTGCTCGCCGTCGCCGGCGACCAGGCCTGTCTCGGCGACCTCGTCCAGTTCACCGGGCAGCCGAACGAGGACGTCGCGCTCACCCTGGAGCGGCTGGTGCGGTGCGGGATGGTCGTCGAAGCGCGGCGCGGCGCCACCTTCAGCTATCAGATCACCCATCGGCTCACCCGTGAGGTGCTCTATACCGGCATCGGTGGTGTCCGGCGACACCTGATGCACCGGCGGTGGGCAGCGACGCTGCGCGCCTGCGGACGGACCGAGGCCGCGACGGCGCACTATGTCCGTGCCGCGCAGGCCGGGGACGGCGAGGCGATCGACGCGCTGATCGAGATGGCTGCCCATGCTGTGCAGCGCGGTCTCAGTGCCCAGGTATGGCGGATCGTCTCGACATTGCAGGATCTGTTGCCGATCGGCGACGCTCGCTGGCTTGGGGTGTTTGACGCATTGTCCCAGCAGTCGAATTGGGGCATCGTCGATCGCACCGAGCACCATGTGGTCGAGATCGCTGCGGTGCGACGGATGCGGCAGCTGCTCGCCGGGGTAGCTGACCTGAAACGGCAGGTAGATGTCCGGCTATGGCTCGTAGGCTTGTTCGCGAGCGGCGCGGGTGATCTCGATGCCGGAGAACGGGAGTGCCGCCAAGCCCTAGCGCTGTGCCGGCGGGTCGGCCATGCGCGAGCCGGCCGGACGGCGGCAGTCGAGTTGGCCAAAATCCTCGGCTGGAACGGGGACCTACGCGGAGAGGAGCAAGCAGCGCGACAGCAGTTGACCGAGGCGCAGCGGGTGGGGGATCAACGCGCGGTCGCGGAGGCACTCGCCGCGTTGGGGCACTCGCTGGGCTGGCAAGGTCGTTTCGACGCGGCTGAGGAGGTGCTCCTCCGCGGTGTCGAGCTCGGTACCGCGGCGGCTCGGCCGTCTTGGGCGGCGCAGAGCCTGGCCATGCTCGCCTCGTTAGATGCCTGCCGAGGTCACCTGATCTCAGCACGCTCGCGGTGGGCGCAAGCTGCCGCATTGCGCACGCAACATGACCCGATGCTCAGCGGATGCGGCGCGTTCATCGAGCTGGTCGCCGGAGATCTGCCGATGGTGGCCGCGCATGCGCAACGGTGCGAAAACCAGGATCTGGCGGTTCGATCCGGCCTGCCGATCCGGCTGGCCGGCCGGGTGGCTATGGCGGCGGCCGAGCGCGGCCAGCTCACCGAGGCCCGTCGAGATCTCGACGTCATGACGCGTAGCAATAGCAAAACTCTCGGGGTCTTCGAGCCACTGTACTGGTGGGCACAGGGCGTGGTGGCCAGGGCCGAGGGCCGGCTGGCCGCCGCCGCAGCCGCGCTGCAACGGACGTTCGACTGCTACGCGGCGATGAACGCCTGGGCACTGCGGGGGTTCGTTCTCGTCGATATCGCCGAGGTCACGGTGGCCGCCGGCGATTCCGGCGCTGCGACCAGGGCTGCGGCATCGGCGCAGGACACCGCCCGCCGCACCGGCGCGCCCCTGCATGAGGCGCTGCACCTGCTCGCCACGGCCTGGGCGCTGATCGGCTGCGGTCACCGTGAGCAGGCGGCGACGGTAGCGTTGCATGCTGTCGGCGGATTCAGCTCCCGCGGATATGCGCTGCTGGCTGCCCGCGCCCAGGTCGCCCACGCCACCGCGGTTCGAGGATCCGACCGGGGGGCAGCCAGGGATGTGCTGCGCGAGGCCATCGGGACGTTCGACACGTGCGGCGCCGTCGTCCGCCGCGATGACGCCCGTACGCTGCTGCGCGGGCTCGAGTCGCAACCACGATGCACCACTGAGGCGGTATCCGGTCCGGACTCCCTGACCAGACGGGAACGCGAAGTCGCCGAGCTGGCCGCAAGCGGTTATACCGCCTCGCAGATCGCCTCCCGGCTGCACATCGGTGTACGCACCGTCGAAACCCACCTCGCCCGCAGCTACACCAAACTCGGGGTCGCCTCCAAGCAGCAACTCGTGCTCCGTCGCGCTGAGCTCGGGTTGGCTCCCGAACAGTAGCGAATCCGTAGTTTCTACGGATCACGGCGCAAGCCGCGGCTCTTACAGTGGCCGAAGTGTTGTTATCGACAATGGCCGGCCGTCGCGAACACGGCAGCCGCGCACCCTGACTACTTTCATTCTTCCGGCGAGGGCGAGCAGAGATTGGTGGTGTGTGTGTCGTGACTGAGACGGCGCAGGCGGACACGAGCGTGAATGGTCAGCAACCGCAGAATGGTCAGCCGCAGTTGACGCTGGCCACGGCGGCCGCCCGCAATCTGGCGACGACGACGAAGTCCGTTCCACAGATGCAGGAGATCACCTCACGCTGGCTGCTTCGGGTATTGCCGTGGGTAGAGGCTGCGGGCGGAACTTTCCGGGTGAACCGCCGGGCGAACTACACGGTCGGCGACGGCCGGATAACAGTCACGATGAACGGTGACGAATCGATACATGTCATCCCCGCTGAACTGCGTGAGCTGCCGATGTTGCGGAGCTTCACCGAATACCCGGATGTGCTGAGTGATCTGGCGAACCAGTTCGAGCTGCAAGACGTCCCGGCCGGCAGCTCAGTCGTGCGGGAGGGTGCGGATGCCAATCAGCTGTTCATCGTCGCCCATGGCAAGCTCGAAAAGATTGGTACCAGCAAGTATGGTGAACCGACGGTGTTGGGCAGCTTCACCGACGGCGACTATTTCGGCGATCGTGAGCTGGTCGTCCAGGGTCACGACACCTGGACCTACACAGTCAGAGCGGTGACGCCGTGCAAGGTGCTCGCGCTGTCCGAACAGGCATTCGATCGGGCATGCGATCAGTCTGATCCCTTGCGGGAAACTGTCGCCCGGTTCCGAGCCACCCTCGATCAGGACCAGAACGAACATGGTGAGTCTCTCATCAACCTGAGCGCGGGTCATCGGCAGGAACACCCGCTGGATGGGACGTTCGTCGATTACGACCTCAACCCCCGTGAGTATCAGCTCAGCGTGGCCCAGGCCCCGCTTCGGGTGCACACCCGGGTGGCGGATCTATTCAACAACCCGATGAACCAGACCGAGCAGCAGCTGCGGCTGACCATCGAGGCGCTGCGGGAAACCCAAGAAGACCAGCTGATGAACAACAAAGATTTCGGGCTCCTGCGCCAGACTGATTTCTCGCAGCGGATCAGCCCCCGCACCGGGCCGCCGACGCCCGACGATCTCGACGAGCTGCTGGCCACTGTGTGGAAGGATCCGGACGTTTTCCTGGCTCACCCACGAACCATCGCCGCGTTCGGTCGGGAATGTAACCGCCGGGGCATCTACCCGAACAGCGTCGACCTCAACGGTCACATGATGCCGGCCTGGCGTGGTATACCACTTCTCCCCTGCAGCAAGATCCCCATCACCGGCCACCAGACCAGCTCCATTCTGCTGATGCGCACCGGTTTGGAGAAGCAAGGTGTGGTCGGCCTGCACCAGACAGGACTTCCCGATGAGGTCCAGCCCGGGCTGAATGTCCGCTTCATGGGCATCGACGAGAAGGCCATCATCTCTTACCTGGTCAGCGCCTATTACTCGGCGGCCATCATGGTTCCCGATGCCATCGGCATCCTCGAAAACGTCGAAATATCGCGTTTCGACGACGTGTCGGCGCCCGTTGCTCAGCAGCCGTCGGAGTCCGCGGAGTCGGCCAAACCCACGGAGTCGTCCTCAGGTTCCTCGAAGAAGTCGAAATAAGCCTGGCCATGCAACCCTATGAGCTGCCGGATTTCTACATGCCGTACCCGGCGCGGTTGAACGCTCATCTGGACACGGCACGCGTGCACACCAAGGCGTGGGCCCGTGAGATGGGGATGCTCGACGCTGCACAAGGGGAGCCCGGCGCAGACATCTGGGACGAGGCCGAGTTCAACACCATGGACTTCGCCTTACTCTGCGCCTATACCAATCCCGACGCGCCGAGCCGCGAGCTCGACCTGGTGACTGACTGGTACGTCTGGGTATTCTATTTCGACGATCACTTCCTGGAGATCTTCAAGCGCAGCCAGGACCAGACCGGCGCGAAAGCCTACCTCGATCGGCTGCCCGAGTTCATGCCAGTAGATCTCGGTGCGGCACCGGAGCCGACCAACCCGGTCGAACGTGGGCTGATAAATCTATGGGGACGTACCGTCCCGCATAGATCACCGGAATGGAGATCGCGGTTCTTCGAGAGCACGAAGAACCTGCTTCACGAGTCGACGTGGGAACTCGCCAACATCAGTGGAGCCCGAGTCCCGAACCCGATCGAATACGTCGAGGTGCGCCGCAAGGTCGGCGGCGCACCATGGTCAGCCGACCTCGTGGAGCACGCCGCGTTCGTCGAGATCCCGGCCAGGGTCGCGGACACCCGGCCGATGCGGGTGCTCAAGGACACGTTCTCCGACGGGGTGCATCTGCGCAACGACCTCTTCTCCTACCAGCGTGAAACCGAGGACGAAGGCGAGATCAACAACTGCGTTCTGGTGCTGGAGCGGTTCCTGGATGTCAGCCCGCAACGCGCCGCGGACCTGACCAACGACATCCTGACCTCCCGGCTGCACCAGTTCGAGAACACGACCCTGACCGAGCTGCCCTCGCTGTTCGAGGAGTACAGCCTGGATCTGGTTGAACGCGAGAACGTGCTGCTCTACGTCAAGGGGTTGCAGGATTGGCAGTCCGGCGGCCACGAGTGGCACCTGCGGTCGAGCCGCTACATGAACGACACGTCCCATCGTGAACCCTCGGTGGCGCAGCGACTGCTCGCCGGTCCCACCGGCTTGGGTACGTCGGCTACGCAGCTCACGCTGTCACCCAGGAACCTTTCACCTGGTGCCCTTGGCTTGCAAAGGGTGAAATATCACACGCATGTGCCCTATGCACCGGTAGCACCGACGGCGCTGCCCGAGTTCTACATGCCGTACAAGGCCCGGGTCAATGTCCACCTGGAGCGGTCGCGCCGGCATTGCATCGACTGGGCTCGCGAGATGGGGATGCTCGACGCACTCCCCGGCGGCATCGGCATCTGGGACGAGGAGAACCTCGCGTTGTTCGATTTCGCCGTCTGCGCGGCGAGGCTTGATCCGGACGCGTCCGGTCCTCAGCTCGATCAGTCCTCGGCCTGGTTGACCTGGGGAACCTACGGTGACGACTACTTTCCGGCAGTGTTCGGTCCCACCGGAAACATGGCCGCGGCGAAAGTGTTCAACGCCCGGCTACCGATGTTCATGCCACTGGATTGCGGCGACACGCCACCGCCGGCCAACGCGGTGGAAAAGGGCCTGGCGGAGCTGTGGTTGCGTACGGCTCTCCCGATGCCCATGGCACAGCGTCGGCAGGTCCGCCAAGGTGTCGAAGACATGACGACGAGTTGGTTGTGGGAGCTGTCCAACCACATCCAGCATCGGGTTCCCGACCCCGTCGACTATGTCGAGATGCGCCGCAAGACCTTCGGCTCAGACCTCACGTTGAATCTGGCCCGCATCGCCCGGGCCGCGCGGATTCCACCGGAGACGTTCCGCACCCGAGCGGTTCGCGCGCTGGAGAACTCCGCGGCCGACTACGCCTGCTTCACCAACGACATCTTCTCCTACCAGAAGGAGATCGAGTTCGAAGGTGAGGTGCACAACTGTGTGCTGGTCGTTGAAAAATTCCTCGAGGTGGATCGTGAGCGCGCGGTGTCGGTGGTGAACGACTTGATGACCGCACGGATGTTGCAGTTCGAGCACATCCTCGCCACCGAGTTGCCGTTCGTGGTCGAGGATCTCGGCCTGGATACTGATGCCCGCGAAGCTCTCGACGAATACGTCGTGGGGTTGCAGGACTGGATGGCCGGTATCCTCGACTGGCACATGCTGACCGGCCGGTACCCCGAAGCCGCATTGCGTCGCCGGTACCGGAGGCCACCTCCGGGGCTCGGTGGTCCCACCGGGCTGGGAACCTCCAGTGCTGTTATTCAATTGCTGAGCGCATGAGAATTCCAGGGCCAGGGGCGGTATCACCACTAACGAAGGAGAACCGGTGTCTGTGCTGACTCGTGCGTCCGCGCCCCCGGCCACCCATGAACTGGCCGGCGTGGTGACCGCGCTGTTGTCCAATCCAGAACGCGCGGCCCCGAGGGACCTTCCGGTACCGGTCGGGGATCAACCGCCCGGGGATGCCAACCGGGGAACCGCGTCGGTGGCCGGCAGGCTGGTCACCGGTCCCACGGGGTTGGGTACGTCGGCGGCCCGGATCCCTTCGTGGACCACCACGGCCGGCGAGACGATCACCTCCGCTGGGCGTGGCGTGGGACCGCGCATGCCCGACGGTCCCACCGGACTAGGCACCTCCGCCGTGCGGATCCCGGTTGCTCGGTCCGCCAGCGCCGACGACGGCGGGTCAGGTCTAGAGCTGTACTGCCCTCCGGCGGTGCGGGACGACGTCGCCCTCGGCGAGGAGGTCAACGACCAGCTGGTCACCTGGGCCGAGCAGGTCGGGATCTACCCCGGACAGCTCGACCGCGTGCGGGCGGCCAATTTCGGGCGCCTGATGATGCTCACCCATCCGGCCACGGATGATCCTGACCGGCTGCTGGCGGCATCGAAGTGCGTACTGGCCGAGTGGGCCACGGATGATCACTTCCTCGACGAGGAGTCCCTGGGTGCCGATGCGAAGCTGATCGGCTCGCGCCTGGGGATCAGCTTCGCGGCAGTGGACCCGGTTGATCTCCCGGTCAGCTACGCGCCCCAGCTGGACCAGGCTCTTTCGGAGGAGCCCGTGGCGGTCGCCTACCGCTCGGCTTTCGAGTGCCTTGCCCGGTACGCCAGCCCGACGCAGGTAGCCCGACTCCGCCACGAGCTGGCGGTCATGTTCATGGCCTACAACCATGAGGCGAACTGGCGCGCCACCGGGCGGACCCCGCCGGTCTGGGAGTATCTGACGCACCGGCACGAAAACAGTTTCTTGCCCCCCATGGTGTTGGTCGATCCGATTGCCGGCTACGAGCTTCCCTCCTTCGAGTTCGCCGATCGCCGGGTCCGCCGGGTGTTTTGCTTGGCCGGCAGCGCGAGCGTGATTCTCAACGATCTGTACTCGATGGCGAAGGAATCGGACACGGATTTTGACCTACCCAAGGTGATCGCTGCCGAGGAGAAGTGCACCCCGCAGGAAGCGATCGAGCGTTCCGTGCAGATCCATAACGAGCTGATGCACACCTTCGTCGCGGAGGCGACCGTGCTGAGCCACCTGGGCTCGCTTGCACTGCGGCGTTTCCTGGCCGACATATGGGCCTGGCTCGGCGGCAACCGCGAATGGCACAGCACCACCAAGCGATACCACGGCAATTCGTGAGCGGTTCGGTGACACAAGCGGAAGGAGATCCACCATGACCATGACGAGGCCCACGACCACCCCTACCGTTACCAACGTACTTCACACCGCCTACCAGAAGTCTGTTGCGTCGTACTGGAACAGCGAGAAGGATCCGGTCAACCTGCTGCTCGGTGATATCGACGGCCTGTACCACCACCACTTCGGGATCGGCGACTATGACCCGTCGGTGTTGGAAGGCCCTGAAACGGTGGGCTCGGGAGGCAGCCGCGACGACCGGATCATCATCGAGATGCACCGGTTGGAAACCGCGCAGGCCAAGGTCCTGCTCGACCACCTGGGCGACGTCTCGCCCGGTGACCGCCTGTTGGATGCCGGGTGCGGCCGCGGCGGCACCAGCATGATGGCCCACCAACGCTTCGGCGCTCAGGTCGACGGAGTGTCGATCTCGGAGCAACAGGTCGAGTTCGCCAACAACCAGGCCAGGCAGCGAGGCATGGCCGACAAGGTGAGGTTCCACTTCCGCAACATGCTGGACACCGGTTTCGAGACGGGATCGCTCCGGGGAATCTGGAACAACGAAAGCACCATGTACGTGGACCTGTTCGAGCTCTTCGCCGAGCACGCCCGCCAACTGGAGTTCGGCGGTCGCTACGTCTGCATCACCGGTTGCTATAACGACGTGACGGGTGGCCGATCCAAGGCGGTCAGCCGGATCGACGAGCACTACATCTGCAACATCCACCCCAGAAGCGACTACTTCAAGGCGCTGACGGCCAACAATTTCGTCCCGATCAACGTCATCGACCTGACCGCGCACACCATCCCGTACTGGGAACTGCGGGCGAAGTCCTCGGTAGCCACCGGGATCGAGGACCCGTTCCTGACGGCCTACCGCGAGGGCAGTTTCCACTACCTGCTCATCGCCGCCGATCGAGTCTGACCGTAACCGGCAACCCCCGCAGGTGCGTGCAGCAGAAGCGTCGATATCCGACCCGTATCGAGATTGGTGAGGTGCATGGTGACCACGACGGAGCCCAACGTTGATGTTGCCGAGCCGCCACGGTTGAGCCTGAGCACCACCGCAGCCAGCAAGCTGGCGAAGACGACCAAAACCCAGCCGCACATGCAGAGGATCACGCCACGGTGGTTGTTACGGATGCTGCCATGGGTGGAAGCGTCGAGCGGAACGTACCGGGTGAACCGTAGACTGACCTACACGGTGGGCGACGGGAGAGTGACGTTCACCACCGAAGGCGGCCAGTCGCGGGTCATTCCCGGCGAGCTGCGCGAACTGCCGATGTTGCGGGGTTTCGCAGACCCTGAGGTGCTCAGCGCCTTGGCGGATCGGTTCGTACTGCAGGAGCTCGACGCCGGTAACACCCTCGTGGAGGCGGGTCGGCCGGCTGATCAGCTGGTCCTCATTGCCGATGGCAAGGTCAGCAAGGTTGGTTCGGGGAAGTATGGGGAGCCGATTGTATTGGGTTCTCTGACCGACGGGGACTATCTCGGTGATCAGGAATGGGTGCAAGCACAGGATGCCTGGGCCTACAGTGTCCGGGCGGTGACCGCCTGCACGGTGTGGACGCTGCCCCGGCAGGCGTTCGAAGCGGCGCTCGGCCAGTCCGCGGCGTTGCGGGATCACCTCGAGCGGTTCCGAGCCAATACCCAGAAACCGCAGAACAAACACGGCGAGGCCGCAATCGAGCTGAGCGCGGGCCATGTGGGGGAGCCGGAGTTGACGGGAACTTTCGTCGATTACGAGATCTCACCCCGAGAGTACGAGCTGAGCGTGGCGCAGACCGTGTTACGGGTGCACACGCGGGTGGCGGATCTGTACAACAATCCGATGAACCAGGTCGACGAGCAACTGCGGTTGACCATCGAGGCGCTGCGGGAACGCCAGGAACACGAGATGATCAACAACCGTGACTTCGGGCTGTTGCACAACGCCGACCGCAAACAGCGCATCAGCAGCCGCACCGGGCCGCCCACCCCCGAGGCTCTCGACGACCTGCTCAGCCGGCGGAGAAAGACCAGGTTCTTCCTGGCCCATCCGGCCACCATCGCCGCATTCGGCCGAGAATGCAACCAGCGCGGCATCTATCCGCAGAACGTCGATATCGACGGCCGTACGGTGCGGTCCTGGCGCGGTGTACCAATTCTCCCCTGCGACAAGATCCCCGTCACCAAGACTCGCACCAGCTCCATTCTCGCGCTCCGTACCGGCGAGGACGACGACGGCGTGATCGGCCTGCGTCAGACCGGCATCCCCGATGAAGTCCAGCCCGGGTGCAACGTCCGCTTCATGGGGATCGACGACAAGGCCATCATCTCCTACCTGGTCAGCGCCTATTACTCCGCAGCCGTCCTGGTGCCCAACGCGCTCGGCATCCTCGAAAACGTCGAAATCAGCCGATACGAACAGCGGGCAGGATCATGACCACCATCGATGTGAAGACCGAGGGCCGATCGGCGCGCGAGGTGCTCGCGTGGAGCCGAGCTACTGTCGAGCCCACCCTGCGCGCGGCGGTCGACACGCTGCCCTCGTCGATGCGGCGCATCGCCAGGTACCACTTTGGTTGGTGCAACGAGTACGGCCAGCGGTACGAGGCTCCAGAAAACGGGCCTCACAAGGGAGCCGGGGGCAAAGCGATCCGACCGACGCTGGTGCTGCTGAGCGCGCAGGCGGTCGGCGGGACCGCCGCCGCCGCGGTCCCGGCCGCAGCGGCGGTGGAGCTGGTGCACAACTTCTCCCTGGTGCACGACGACGTGCTGGACGGTGACCTGACCCGCCGCCACCGCCGCACCGCGTGGAGCGTGTTCGGTGTCAAGGCCGCGATCCTGGCCGGGGACGCGTTGCTGACGTTGGCCCTGGACGTGCTCGCCGCCTGCGGGCATCCGGCCGCCACCGACGGGACCCGGATGCTCACCGCCGCGGTGCAGGCCCTGATAAACGGCCAGAGCGCGGACCTGGACCTCGAACACCGCTCGCAGGTCGATCTCCCCGAGTGCGTGAGTATGGCCGAGGGAAAGACCGGCGCGCTGATCGAGTGCGCCTGTGCGGTGGGCGCCGCATTCGGCGGGGGCAGCCCGCAGCAGCTGGAGTGTCTGCGCGGCTTCGGTGCGCATCTGGGTTTGGCGTTCCAGCACGTGGACGATCTGTTGGGCATCTGGGGGGATCCGGCCGTGACCGGCAAGCCGGTGAATTCGGATGTACGTAGCCGGAAGAAGTCTCTCCCGGTGGTGGCGGCTCTGACCTCGAGGACCCCGGCCGGGTTCGAACTGGCCGAGCTCTACCAGCGCGAGGCGCCGCTATCCGATACCGACCTGGTCCATGCCGCGGACCTGATTGACGTCGCGGGCGGCCGCGGCTGGAGTCACACCCAGGTGGATGACCTGCTGGTGCAGGCGATGCGCCAGCTACAGGCAGCAAACCCGACCCCGCGAGCCGCCCGCGAGTTGGGCTCGCTGGCCCGGCTGGCTACTCACCGTTACAGCTGAACTCCATCGAGCCTCGAAGGAGACCCTCAGATGTCGGTCACCGCGAACGGTCCCGCTGGGCCCCCTACCGTCCTGCTCGCCGCACCGCGGTCGTTCTGC
Organism: Actinomycetota bacterium; assembly: GCA_030854185.1. Lineage (GTDB taxonomy): Bacteria > Actinomycetota > Actinomycetes > Mycobacteriales > Pseudonocardiaceae. The sequence continues at coordinate 29,657 of JALYTS010000040.1, forward strand.
GCTGGCGTCGAACGCGCCATCGCGGTCGTGGAGCAGTTGCTGGACCAGCGGAGTGGCCCGGTCTACGTGCGCAAACAGATCGTGCACAACACTCATGTGGTCGCCGATCTCCAGGCCCGCGGCGCGGTGTTCGTCGAGGAGCTGGACTCCGTTCCGGCCGGCGCCACCGTGGTGTTCTCCGCCCACGGGGTGTCCCCGGCGGTGCGGACCGAGGCCACCGAACGGGGGCTGGAGGTGGTCGACGCGACGTGCCCGCTGGTGACCAAGGTGCACGCCGAGGCCCGCCGGTTCGCCACCCGCGGCGACACCGTGATCCTGATCGGCCATGCTGGGCACGAGGAGGTCGAGGGCACCCTGGGGGAGGCCCCGGACCGCACGGTCCTCGTGCAAACCGTCGACGACGTCGCGGCGCTGGAGATCGCCGACCCGTCCCGAGTGTCCTACCTCACGCAGACCACCCTCGCCGCAGACGAGACCACCGAGATCGTCGACGCCCTGCGGGCGCGGTTTCCCGCGCTGCGCGGCCCGGCGTCCGACGACATCTGCTACGCCACGACCAACCGGCAGGACGCTCTCACCGCGATCGCCGAGGAGTCGGATCTGGTGCTGGTGGTCGGCTCGACGAACTCGTCCAACTCCGTGCGGCTGGTAGAGCTCGCGCGCCGGCACGGCACGGCCAGCTATCTCATCGACGACGCCGGCGACATCCGCCCGGAATGGCTGGACGGCGTTCGAGTGGTCGGGTTGACCGCCGGCGCCTCGGCCCCACCCCGTCTGGTCGACGCCGTCATCGCGGCCCTGGCGCAGCTGAGCCAGATTGCCGGCTCCGCCGGCGGCCACCCGCTTACCGTCATCGAACGCGAGACCAGCCGCGAGACCGTCTACTTCACACTGCCGCCCGCAGTGCGGCGATCATGAGCCTGCTCGGCCGTATCGCCGGGCCCTCCGATCTCCACGGACTGTCCAGCACGGCGCTTGCGGTGCTCGCGCAGGAGATCCGGGCGTTCCTGATCGACAAGGTGTCCAGCACCGGCGGCCACCTGGGCCCGAACCTGGGTGTAGTCGAGCTGACCATCGCCGCGCACCGGGTGTTCGACTCGCCGCGTGACGTGCTGCTGTTCGACACCGGGCACCAGGCCTACGTGCACAAGATCCTCACCGGTCGGTGCGCCGAGTTCGACTCCCTGCGCCAAGCGGGCGGACTGTCCGGTTACCCGTCCCGGGTCGAGTCCGTCCACGATGTCATCGAGAACTCGCACGCCTCCGCTGCCCTGTCCTACGCCGACGGCCTGGCCAAGGCCTTCGCGCTGCGGGGTGACGCCGATCGGCGGGTCGTCGCGATCGTCGGGGACGGGGCGCTGACCGGTGGCATGTGCTGGGAAGCGCTCAACAACATCGGCGTGGCCCCGGATCGGCCCGTGATCATCGTGCTCAACGACAACGGTCGCTCCTACTCGCCGACCGTCGGCGGGCTCGCCCACCACCTCGCCGCACTGCGTCAATCCACGATGGGCCAATCCACGATGGGCCAATCCACCATGGGCGAGATTCGGGTGGCTTGCCCCACGCTTTTCGAGGATCTCGGGCTGTCCTATCTGGGACCGGTCGACGGGCACGACATCGCCGACGTCGAAAACGCCCTGCGACGAGCAGCGCAGCTGCGCCGCCCCGTCGTGGTGCACTGCGTGACCCGCAAGGGCAACGGCTACCCACCGGCCGAGCTGGACGAGACCGACTGCCTGCACACCGTCGGCGTCATCAACCCCAGCACCGGCCGTCCCCGCTCGGCCGGCAAGGCGACCTGGACCTCGGTGTTCGCGCAGGAGATCACCGCGATCGGCGCCGACCGCGCCGACGTGGTCTGCGTGACCGCGGCGATGCTGCACCCGACCGGGCTGGGCGGATTCGCCGCCAGGTTCCCGCACCGGGTCTTCGATGTGGGGATCGCCGAGCAGCACGCCGTCACCTCCGCGGCCGGCCTGGCCATCGGCGGGTTGCACCCCGTGGTCGCGCTCTACGCCACCTTCGCCAGCCGCGCCTTCGACCAGCTGCTGATGGACGTCGCCCTGCACCAACTGCCCGTCACGCTGGTGCTGGACCGGGCCGGGATCACCGGCCCGGACGGGCCCAGCCACCATGGCATGTGGGACGCCTGTGTCCTGCCGGTCGTGCCTGGCCTGCGCCTCGCCGCTCCCCGGGACTGCGCACAGCTGCGTGAGCAACTCCGCGAGGCCGTCGACGTCGCCGACGGACCCACGGTGATCCGCTACCCGAAGGCCTCGGTGGGTCCGGACATCCCCGCCACCAGCAGGGTCGGGCAGTACGACATTCTCCGTGACGACCCCGCTGCCGTGGGCTTGTTGATCGCCGTCGGACCGCTGGCGGCGACCTGCCTGGCCGCCGCCGACGAGCTCGCCGCGCACGGCGTGCCGGTCACCGTGATCGACCCGCGCTGGATCGCGCCTCTGGACCCGTCGCTGCTCACGCTGGCGGGCGCGCACCGCCTGGTGCTCACCGTGGAGGACACCGCCACCACCGGTGCGCTCGGCGGCCGGATCGCCCAGGCACTGGCCGCCACCGGGGCGGACACCTGCGCGGCGACTTTCGCCCTACCGTCCCGGTTCCTGCCGCACGCCTCCCGCGATCAGATCCTGCGCGCCCACGGACTGGACGCGACCGGTATCGCCACCGCCGTGCTCAAGCGACTCGCCAGCACCCACCGAGGGAAAGTCACTGCCAAGGAGATGTGATGCCACCTGTCGAGCTGGGCATGCCGGCGCCGCCGGCTGCGCCGAACCTTCCGGCTGCGCCGGCTCTGCCAGCTGTGCTGGCATTGCGGCGCCGGGCATCCCGCCAGGTCATGGTCGGCAACGTGCCCGTCGGAGGCGACGCGCCCGTGTCCGTGCAGTCCATGACGACCACTCGCACCTCCGATATCGACGCAACCCTGCAGCAGATCGCCGAGCTCACCGCCGCGGGCTGCCACATCGTGCGGGTCGCGGTCCCCAGCCAGGACGACGCCGACGCCCTGCCCGCCATCGCCGCCAAGTCGCAGATCCCGGTCATCGCCGACATCCATTTCCAACCCCGATACGTCTTCGCCGCCATCGACGCCGGCTGCGCCGCGGTCCGGGTCAATCCCGGTAACATCAAGAAGTTCGATGACAAGGTCGAGCAGATCGCTGCTGCGGCCGCCGGTGCGGGCGTGCCGATCCGCATCGGAGTCAACGCGGGTTCTCTGGACCCCCGGCTGATGGCCAAACACGGTCACGCCACCCCCGACGCATTGGTCGAATCCGCTCTCTGGGAGTGCTCGCTGTTCGAAGAGTACGGATTCCGTGACATCAAGATCTCGGTCAAACACCACGACCCGCTCGTCATGATCGCCGCCTACCGCCAGCTGGCCCAGCGCTGCGCCTATCCCTTACATCTGGGCGTCACCGAGGCCGGCCCCCGCTTCCAGGGCACCATCAAATCTGCCGTCGCCTTCGGGGTACTGCTCGCCGAGGGCATCGGCGACACCATCCGCGTCTCGCTGTCCGCGCCACCCGTCGAGGAGGTCAAGGTCGGCAACCAGATCCTCGAATCCCTCGGCCTGCGACCCCGCCGGCTGGAGATCGTGTCCTGCCCCTCGTGCGGGCGCGCCCAGGTCGATGTCTACACGCTTGCCGAACAGGTCACCGCCGCATTCGACGGCTTCGCCGTTCCCCTGCGCATCGCCGTCATGGGCTGTGTGGTCAACGGCCCCGGTGAGGCCCGCGAGGCCGACCTCGGCGTCTCCGCCGGCAACGGCAAGGGCCAGATCTTCGTCCACGGTGAAGTCATCAAGACCGTCCCCGAACACCAGATCGTCCAGACGCTCGTCGACGAGGCCATGGCGCGATACGGATCGCTTCAGACTGACTGATCGGTGGGCATCCGGCACCATCCATTACTCCAAGCGAGGAGGAGATCCCATCATGCCAGCGCGGATCTACAGTTTATCTGATTGGCAGATGCTACTTCTGTTTGCCGGGGTCTCGGTCGGCATCTGCTGGGGATTGATACTACTTCTCAGGCCATTAATGGTGCGGTGGTTCGGCGACGATAAAGAGACTCGGAACAGTATTATAGATATTTTAGTCGCCGGAACTGGCTTGTTCTACGGGCTACTTCTTGGCCTGATCGCAGTAAGCGCTTATACCGACTACTCGAATGCTGAAGACTCAGCGTCCCACGAAGCCAACGCCGTCGGTGTGCTGTACCGGGACGTGTCGAATTTCCCGGAACCATTGCGGTCCGAACTACGGGCGGGTGTCATCCGATACTTGGACGTGGTAATAACAGAGGAGTTTCCCTCGGCACATCAAGGAAAACTACTAGCAGCTGCCACACCAGCGGCAACAAACATACAGAACGACATTTCGTCCTTCGCGCCCACCAACTTTGGTGGACTAGCGTTGGATAGCGAAACATTTCGCCAGTTCGGTAATTTCATCGATAACCGAAATCAGCGACTAAATCAAATGACGTCGCAACTGCCTGGCACACTCTGGTTGGTACTCATCGTCGGTGCGGTCATCAACCTCGCCCTCATCGCCATGCTCGGTATAGAAAAATTGAGCGCACACCTCGCACTCTCCGGACTTTTTGCGGTCTTCTTGAGCCTGATGTTGTTTCTGGTCGCTGCTTTGGATCATCCATTCCTCGGCCAGTACAGTATTTCATCGGACACGTTCAACACGATCCGCGATATTGTGATCCCACAGATCCGCTGACACCAACCGGGCCGGAACAGTGCCGCCTCCAGTGCGCCGACGGTAAGCATGCGCTCGCCATGCGGTTCGATTGCCGCGTAGTCAGAAGGTGGGAGTTCGTCGGGGTCGAGTGTGGGGTGGGTGGTGAGGGGTTCGGGGTTGGTCAGTGGTGGTGGTGAGTGGTAGAGATGGCCGGTGGCGGTGGCCCAGGTCGCGGGCGACCGTCGCATCGGCCACCGCGGCCACACCTGGATCAACCCCCGAAGGATTAACGCGGTGCTGCGCCTAGTCCACCAACCTGGGCACGGCGGTCACACTGACGCGCTGCGAGCCGAGCAGATCTACGGCCGACAACGACGCCGGAGCGCGCTGGACGACCTGATCGGCACCTGGAGCGCCGTGCAGCGGGGTGACGCGGAGCAGTCGATAGCCGAACTTGACTGAGCGTCGAGGACCACACGCAGTGCGCGACATCGCCGCGGTGATCATCCGCGCCCGGGTGTCCAGCGGTAGCGCGCCGTCCTGCGACTATGTGCCGTAGTGCTCGGCGAGTAGGATGATTCGGTCGGAGCGGCGGCTGCGGTGCTCGAGCAAGTGCCCGATCACTGTGCGGCCCAACGGCTGGACCCGTGACCACTGCGGCGCCAGTGTGCGGGCGGCGTCCAGGTGCACGGCGACGTCGGACCAGCGCTCCAGGTCGGCGCATGCGGCAGCGAGGTGCAGCCGGTGCCCAGCCTCCCAGAAGGCTGGCACCGTCCCGGCGGTGTCTGGTACCTGCGCCGCGAGCCGCACGGCGCGGTCGGGCTGCCCGGTGCGCATGGACTGGTCCACTGCCTGCATGGCGGCGACCCGGGGACCGAACACGCCGGTTTCGGCTACCCGGTCGGCGCCGGAACGGGCGGCTGCGGCCGACGCGGCCCTGAGCAGGTCGTCCGCGCGGTCGGGTGAGCCTTGGCGAGCGGCGGCGCTGGCGGCATTGAACAGCAGCGAGCCGAACACACCGATGCGGTCCGCGTCGGGTCGGGCCAGCAGTCCCCCGTCGAGGCGCTCGGCGGCGCGTACGGCGATGCGCTCTGCCTCGGCCAGATCGCCTTGGCGGACGAGTACCCACGCGAGGTAGCGCAGCGCGGCGGCCTCGTCGAGTTCGGGTCGGGTGGTGAATCGTGCGGTGTCCAGGGCGCGGTGCGCGGCGTGCGCGGCGAGGTCGACCAGCCCGAGCCGCCCGGACAGCCCTGCGGCGAGCCGGTAGGCGGCAGCCAGTAGCCCGGCGGCCTCCGCGGCGTGGTCGTCGGCGAGGTGATGCACAGCGCGCCGGGTGTCGACCATCAGCGCCGGCAGCCCGGCGAGTAGTTCGGTGTGCCGACCGGCGAGGTAGTCCGACCAGGCGTCGGACGCCGCATCGTGTAGCTCCGGCAGTCCGAGCACCTCGGAGGGCTCGGCGAAGTCGGGGAGATCCAGCGCCCGCACGGCGCGCCGGAGCTGCTCAGCCCCGGCGGTGTCCTGCTCGGGTGGTCGGATGCCGAGTAGCCGGGCCGGGTCGGTGCCCAGTGCACGCGAGAGCGCGGCCAGCGTGGAGCGTCGGGCGGTGGCGTGCGCTCCGCGCTCCAGGCGCGAGATCGTGTCAACGCTGACCCCGGACGACCCGGCGAGTTCGTCTTGCGTGAGCCCACGAGCGGTACGGATCCGGGCGAGATTCTCCCCGAGTTGGAGCACGCAACCGACCATACCCTGGTAACTAGGCGCTAAACGCCTAGTTGTGTCTAGTTGTGCCTAGCAAGATCCGGCCGGGCGCGGTTCCACCGAATGATCCGCGTCGCCATGGTAGGGGCATGGTGATCAGCGAGAGCGAGCTGATCGGTTGGCTCGGGTGAGGCTCTTGAGCTTTGACCCCCAACCTCAGCTCCCGGCGGCCCGGCCGGTTCCAAGAGTCGGCGCCGAGCAGTGCGGTGTAGAGGAGCTGCACCTCACTACATGGCGGACGCCGTTGGCGCCTGTCCCGGCTCGCCGGGCTGAAATCGGTGCGAGCCCGTGGCACCCCGCTGGTCACCACCACTCACCGTGCGGTGCGCAGCACCGCCGCGACTGCGTTCGTCGCGCGGTGCACGCCAGCGGTGTCCACGTCGTGGTGGGTTACCGCTCTGATCAGATCGGGTCCGAGCGCGCCCATCCGCACTCCCTGTTCAGCTTCCAGCCGCTGGCAGAACCGGGACGCGCCGGCCAGTCGAAACACCACGATGTTTGTCTCTACGGTGTCTGGGTTGAGCGCGATGCCGGGTAACCCGGCGAGCCCCTCGGCGAGGATCCGGGCGTTGGTGTGGTCCTCTGCGAGCCGATCCACGTGGTGGTCCAAGGCCCACAGGCAGCCGGCTGCAACGATGCCGGCCTGGCGTAAGGCCCCGCCCATCATCTGCTTGTAGCGCCAGGCCTGCTCGATCAGCTCAGCCGGTCCGGCCAGCACGGCGCCCACCGGCGCGCCCAAGCCCTTGGTGAAGTCGATCCAGGCTGTGTCGAACCCGCGCGCCCAGTCCGCGGCCGGCACCCCGGAAGCGACCACGGCGTTGAGCAGTCGCGCCCCGTCCAGGTGAGCACGCAGCCGGTGCCGCACGGCGACCTCGAGGACCGCGCGCAGCTGCACCAGCGGCCACAACCGCCCGCCGGCCAGATTGGTGGTCTGCTCCACGGACACCAGCCGAGAGCGCGGTTTATAGCGATCCCCGGCACGGAACAACGCCGCCTCCAGCGCCTCGGCGGTGAACATGCCGCCATCGCCGGACACCGGGGCCAGCACCGCCCCGGACAACGCCGACGGGCCGCCCCCCTCGGCGACGATCGGATGAGAGGTCGGATGCAGATGCACGGCGTCACCGCCGGGCCGAATGTGCAGCCTGAAACCGATTGCGTTGCACATCGTGCCTGACGGCAAGAACACCGAGGCGGGCTTGCCGAGCAGTGTGGCGACCCGCTCGCACAGAGCGTTGACGGTGGGATCCTCGCCGCGCTGCTCGTCGCCCACCTCAGCAGCTGCCATGGCCGCGCGCATCGCTTCGACCGGGCGCGTCTGGGTGTCGGAATACAGGTTGATCAGCATCACCGGTGACGCTAGCCCAGAGTGCGCAAGCGCGCTGACGACCGAGTTGGTCGGGTCCGTTCGCAAGCGTACGCGGCCAACGTCGATTGCAATTAGCTCCTATTAAGAGCTATCTTCGAGCGTGTGACAAATCTTGATACGACGCTGCTGGGCGACGAGCTGATGGCGGCAATGGCTGCCCTGCGGCGGGTGGTGCGCCGGAGGTTGCGATCGGCGGTGTCGGGGCCGCCGCTGCGGGGTGCGCAGATGGAGCTGCTTCAGGTCGTCGAGAAGCAGCCGGGTATCGGGATCGCGCCAGCAGGATGCGTCCTGCATCTGGCGGCCAACACGGTGAGCACCTTGGTCAACCAGCTCGTCGACGAGGGGATGTTGGTGCGGGCGACTGCTCCCGATGATCGTCGCGCCGCGCGGTTGTGGTTGACAGAAGCAGCCACCCAACGGTTAGCGGCGTGGCGTGCCGCCCGCGTCCAGCTCGTCGCCGACGGTATGGCGCGGCTTCCCGTCGCCGATCACCAGGCACTGGTCGATGCGCTGCCTGCGCTTCGTGCGCTGGTGGCCGCCCTCGATGCTGGGGAGGAATTATGACTGCCTCCGCCCTGCTCGGACGGCAGGCCCACTGATCGCGGGAAAGCCGGGATGGATCCGGCGGCTGGCCGGCTACCTGCTCAAGCACCGGCTCAACCTGGCACTCGCGCTGACCGGTGCGGTGCTGGGTAGCGCTTGCCAGACGCTGGTGCCGCTGATCGCGCGGCAGATTGTCGACGGGGTCATCGTCCGCCGCGACTCGCCACTGTGGCCCTGGTTGACGCTGCTGGTCGGGGTCGCAGTCGCCAGGTTCGGATTCACCTACCTGCGCCGCTACCGCGGTAGCCGGGTCGGCCTGGAAGTCCAGTACGACTTGCGCAACGCCATGCACGACCACCTGCAGAC
>JALYTS010000118.1 GCA_030854185.1 Actinomycetota bacterium
CGCTGCTGCCCGTCCGGGAAGGTGACCGTGAACCGCGGTGCGTAACCGTGGCCGAGCAGGTAGACCCGGGTGCCGCCGATCCGCAACGGTTCGTTGACCTCCAACAGGTACGGATGCCACCTGCCGGAGGCGATGTCGTCCGGCCCCTGATAGGTGATGGAGGCGCGGTACTCCCGCGGCGTCCCGTTGGGCAGGAAGGTCGGCGTGAACGAGTTGACCTGCACGCAGAACGGGGTCAGCGCGGTGCCGTCGACCATCCGGCCAGGACGGAACGAGTCGTAGTCCAGCGAGCCCGAGTTGCAGAACTGTGAGCCGTTGGCGAGCACGATCACCTGCCCCTCGTAACCGACCAGCTTGCCGATCGCGAAGGACACCAGCAGCCCGAGCAGGGCGAGGTGGAAGACGAGATTGCCCGCTTCGCGCAGGTAACCCCGCTCGGCGGACAGTGTCCGGACGCCGCCGGGCTCCTCCCGCTCGGCGATGCGCCAACCACGCAGCCGCCGCCGGGCGGCCGCAATGACCTCAGCAGGGGTGCTGGCGGAATCACCGGCGGCGTGGAGCGGCAGTCGGGCGAGGTTGCGGGGGGTGGCCACCGGGGCCCGGCGCAGCTGCCGCGCGTAGTCCATGCTGCGCGGCACCACGCAGCCCACCAGTGACACGAACAGCAGCAGGTAGATCGCGGCGAACCAGGGGCTGGCGAAAACCTCGAAGAAACCCAACCGGTCCAGTACCGGAGCCAACGTCGGGTGCTGCGCCGTGTAGGTCCGCACCCGCTGGGCGTTGAGCGAGTACTGCGGCAGCAGGGCCCCCGGCAGCGCGGCCAACGCCAGCAGGAACAGCAGCGCCAGCGCGGTACGCATGCTCGTCAACCCGCGCCAGGTATTGCGAGCCAATGCGCTCAGCTGGGTCAATCGGGCCATCAACGGGTTCAGTCGGGCCATCAGCGGGTTCAGTCGGGCCATCAGATCGGCGTCTCGAAACCCCGGACCGGCTCTTGGAGCACAGCGATGAGCTCCGCCCACACCCCGGTCACCAGCGCCAGCCCGACCACGATGAGCAACGCCCCACCGGCCAGCTGGACCCCGCGGACGTGCTCGCGCAGCCAGGACATCGCTCGGACCGCTCGGCGGGCGCCGAAAGCAAGCAGTAGGAAGGGAACCCCCAGCCCCAGGCAGTAGGCCGCAACCAGCAACACTCCGCGAGCCAGACCGCCGCCAGGCGTGCCGACGGCCAGCGCGATCACCCCGGCCAGCGTCGGTCCCAGGCACGGTGTCCAGCCGAGACCGAATACCGCGCCCAGCAATGGGGCGCCGAGCATGTGCCGGGGTCCCAGTCCCGGCCGCGGGTGCACGCGGAGGTCGCGCTGCAACCTGGGGACCATCCCGACGAACACCAGACCCATCGCGATGGTGATCACACCACCGACGCGCTGCAGGATAACCTCGTTGAGGGTCAGCCGGTCCGCGATACCGAGCACCGTCACCACGCTGGCGGTGAACACGACCGAGAAACCGAGCACGAACAGCGCGACCGCACCCAGCACCCGCCCCCGACCCCGGTCGCCGTCGGCTGGGTCGCTGTCAGCGCCGACCAGCCCGGTGAGGTACGCCAGGTATCCCGGCACCAGCGGCACCACGCACGGCGAAGCGAAGCTGACCGCGCCGGCCAACACCGCCAACCCCGCCGCCAGCAGCAGCGGCCCGGAGATGGCGAATTCGGTGAGCCCCACGTCGCCCAGCGTAGGTAGCCCTTCAAGGACCACCAACCCCGGCCCCGGGCGCTCTCAACGGCTACCAACCCTGGGGTATCCGCGACCGCAGGCAGGCTGGACGGGCACACCGGGAAGTGGTCAGCCCTCAGCCGCGATGCGCTGCACCACGGGCTGCAGATCCGTCGCGTGGATGGCGTGCAGGAATACCGCGGCGACCCGGTGGTGGCGGTCCAGCACGATGGTCAGCGGCACCACTGAACGTGGGACGCCGTTGAGCGCGAGCAGCGTCCGGCCGGGTGGGTCGAAGATCGACGGGTAGGTGAGGCCGAAGTCGCGGGCGAAGTCCGCACCGGCCTGCCGGCTGTCCCGGACGTCGATCCCGATGAATTGCACCCGCTGAGCCGACGTAGCACCAGCCACCCGCACCAGGTCCCCGGCTTCGAACCGGCACGGCCCGCACCACGAGCCCCAGATGTTGAGCACGATCGCCTGGTCGGAGTAGTGCGCCAGCGACACCGTCGTCCCAGGTTCGGTCACGCTGTCCCCGGACAGCTCGCCGACGGTACCCCTGGTGGCCGGCGGATCGTAGAAGATGTCGGTCTTTCCCCCTGGCGTGACGAATTCGAAGGTGCCACCGTGGGTTACCGCATCGGTGCCCGTAGCGCATCCAGCCACCAGGAAAGCCACTGCCAACAGCAACAACGCACGCCTCATGCCCCGGTCACCCTCGGGTCCGAGCTGCCCGCGGGCTGGCTGTAGCGCACCTCGAGCAAGGCGTCGCCATCGAATACCAAGCTGGTCAGCGACGCCAGGGCGCACTGCCTGCGCCGCGGGTCGTGCCAGAGCCGCTGCCCCTCCAGGTGCCGGCGCAACGTGTAGATCGGCAGCTGATGCGACACGCACACCGCCTCGTGCCCGGCAGCCCGGTCGCGGGCGCGATACGCCGCGGCGAGCATCCGGTCGGCGACCTGCCGGTACGGCTCTCCCCAGGACGGCCGGAACGGGTTACGCAGTTTGGGCCACGACCGCGGGTCGCGCAACGCCCCATCACCGACTGACACGCGTGCCCCCTCGAAGACATTGGTCGCCTCGATCAACCCCTCGTCGGTCACCAGCTCCAGCCCATGTCGGGCGGCGATCGACTCCGCGGTCTGCTGTGCCCGCAGCAACGGCGAGGCGACCACGTGCACCACGTCGCGATCGGCGAGATGCGCGGCGACTTTCCCCGCTTGGCCGAGGCCGACGTCGGACAGCCCGAAGCCGGGTAGCCGGCCGTAGAGGATGCCCTGCGGGTTATCCACCTCGCCGTGGCGCAGCAGGTGAACCATGGTGCGGCTCATGCTGGTTGGCTGGCTAGCGCGGCAGCCCGGGCGGCATGTGGCACCGCCGCGGCGATCACCCCGAAAGCCTCCTCGTCCAGCGCCGCGGAAACGAACCAGGACTCGAACGCACTGGGCGGAGCGTAGACGCCGTGCTCGAGCAGGGCGTGGAAGAACGCCGGGAAGCGCCAGATCTCGGTGGCTCGCACCGCAGCGTAGTCCCGCACCGATCCGCCGCTGGTGCCGGTCGTGCCGGTCATGCCGGTCGTGCCGGTGAAGAACACGCTGAGCATCGAGCCCGCGGTCTGCACCAGGTGCGGCACGCCTTGGGCGTCCAACGACTGATCGAGCAGGCCGGCCAGCCGGGTCGCCGCCACATCCAACTTGGCGTAAACGTCCCGGTCGGCGGCCCGCAGCGTGGCCAACCCGGCGGCCACCGCGACCGGGTTTCCGGACAGCGTGCCGGCTTGGTAGACCGGTCCGGCCGGTGCCAGGTAGGACATCAACTCGGCGGAGCCGCCGAACGCCGCCGCGGGCAACCCACCGGACATCACCTTGCCGAAGGTGTAAAGGTCGGCCGCCACGTGCTCGAGCCCGAACCAGCCGGCGGCCGAAACCCGGAATCCGGTCATCACTTCGTCCAGGATGAGCAGCGCACCATGGGCGTGGCACAACTCACGCAGCGCGGCGTTGAACCCGGAATCGGGTGGTACCGCACCCATGTTCCCGGCGGCTGCCTCGGCGATGACGGCGGCGATCTCGGAACCCCGTTCGGCGAACAGGGCACCGACCGCGTCGAGGTCGTTGTAGGGCAACACGATCGTGTCAGCGGCCTGGGCGCCAGTGACGCCTGGGCTGCTGGGCAACCCGAAGGTGGCGACGCCGGAGCCGGCCGCGACGAGCAACGCGTCGACATGCCCGTGATAGTGCCCGGCGAACTTGACCACTACCGCGCGCCCGGTGACGCCCCGGGCCAGCCGGATCGCGCTCATCGTCGCCTCGGTGCCGGAGTTGACCAGCCGGACCTGCTCGACCGGCTCGACTCGGCGCACGATCTCCTCAGCGAGCTCGATCTCCCCGGTGGTGGGGGCACCGAAAGAAAGCCCTTTCGACGCGGCCACCTGCACCGCCTCCACCACCGCCGGGTGCGCATGGCCGAGGATCATCGGTCCCCAGGACGACACCAGATCGACGTATCGATTGCCGTCGGCGTCCCACAAGTAGGGTCCCACCGCGCGGACCATGAAACGCGGCGTGCCGCCGACCGCGCCGAAAGCCCGCACGGGGGAGTTCACCCCGCCGGGGATCACAGCGCAGGCCCGATCGAACAGCCGGGCCGATTCGGTGGCGCTCACGTCCGAACCATCCCCCGCCGTCCGGCGTCGAGCAGCAGGATGCCGGCGAAGGTGGCCAGGCCGGTGGCGGCTGCCCACCAGCGCCCCTCGATTCGGCTCATCCCGACGCCTCGGTGCACAGTCACGGTCACGCCGTGAGCCCAACACCACCACGCCACACCGGCGAGCACGATGGCCGCCAGCGCCTCACCGAGGACGACCAGTGTTCGGGCACGGTAACCGGAGCGCACCCGACTACCCTGCCATGACCTCGCCGACGCCCTCCTGCGCCCGGGGCGTCCCCTTCCGGTCATGATCGACGAAACTGAGGCGTAACCGTGCAGAATCGCACGGCCATCACTCAGTTTCGGTGATCTTTGGCTCTGCACGGACCTGCTAGGGGACTCAGTGGGTCAGCGCAACCAGCCGGCGGCCTGCATCGCCCAGTAGGTCAGCACCAGATCAGCACCGGCCCGGCGGATACAGGTCAGCGTCTCCAGCACGGTGCGCCGCCGGTCCAACCAGCCGCGCGCCACCGCCGCCTCGACCATTGCGTACTCACCGGAGACCTGATAGGCGGCGACCGGGACGTCGGAGACCTCGGCGACCGAGTGCAGCACGTCCAGGTAGGACATTGCGGGCTTGACCATCACGATGTCGGCGCCCTCGGCGAGATCCAGCGCCGTCTCGCGCAGCGCCTCGCGCCCGTTGGCGGGGTCTTGCTGATACGTCAGCCGGTCCCCCCGCAGCTGGGAGTCCACCGCGTCGCGGAACGGCCCGTAGAACGCCGATGCGTACTTGGCGCTGTAGGCCAGGATCCCGGCATCGGTGTGACCCGCTGCGTCCAGCGCCGCTCGGATCACCCCGACCTGACCGTCCATCATGCCGCTGGGCCCGACCAGATGCGCGCCGGCCTGCACCTGTGCGACCGCCAGCTGCCCGTACACCGCGAGGGTCGCGTCGTTGTCCACCCGACCGGTCGCGTCCAGCAGCCCGCAATGCCCGTGATCGGTGAACTCGTCCAGACACGTGTCGGCCATGATCACGATGTCGTCGCCGACCTCGGCGCGCACGTCGCGTAACGCGGTGTTGAGTACGCCGGCCGGGTCGATTCCGCCGGAGCCGGTGGCGTCCCTGGTTTCGGGCACGCCGAACAGCATGATCCCGCCCAGCCCGGCAGCCACCGCCTCGCCGGCAACCTTGCGAAGCGAGTCCCGAGTGTGTTGCACGACGCCGGGCATGGACGGGATCGATACCGGCTCGGCGGCGCCCTGCTTGACGAACACCGGCAGCACCAGCTGCCGCGCCGCGAGGGACGTCTCCCTCACCAGCCCACGCATAGCCGCTGTACTCCGCAACCGCCGCGGCCGGCTCATCGGGTACATCGCGTTCCTCATCTCACCGCGTTCTGGATGCAGAACGCGGTAATCGGGGCCCGATTTGCAGCAGTCTGCATCCAGAACGCGCGAACGGCGACGCGCGAACGGCCGCGCGCGAACGCCGGGCGCGCTAGCGCCTGCGGTTCTTGGCTTTGCGGGGTGGGGGGAGGGCGCCTTGGGCGCGTAGGTCGGCGGCGTGTTCGGCGAGCGCGTCTACCAGGGCGCCGACCTGGGCGACCTCGGGCTGCACATCCACCCGGAGGCCGAACTCGATGGCGGTCTCCGCGGTGGCTGGGCCGATACAGGCCACGATCGTGCGGGTGTGCGGCTTGCCGGCGATACCGACCAGGTTGCGCACCGTGGACGAGGAGGTGAAGCACACCGCGTCGAAGCCACCCGTCTTGATCATCTCGCGGGTGTCGGCAGGCGGTGGAGCGGCCCGCACCGTGCGGTAGGCCGTCACGTCGTCGATCTCCCAGCCCCGCTCACGCAGCCCGGCGGCCAACGTCTCGGTGGCGATGTCCGCGCGCGGCAGCAGCACCCGGTCCACCGGGTCGAGAATGTCGTCGAAGGGCGGGAAGTCGGCCAGCAGCCCTTCGGAGGACTGATCACCCGAGGGCAGCAGCTCGGGGACTATCCCCATCGCACGCACCCGTTCCGCGGTGGCTTCCCCGACGCAGGCGATCTTCACACCGGCGAATGCGCGGGCATCCAACCCGAACTCGGCGAACTTGTCCCAAACCGCCCGGACCGCATTGGTGGAGGTGAACACCACCCACTGGTAACGACCGTCGACCAGGCCCTTGACCGCGCGCTCCATCTGCGCGGGAGACCGGGGCGGCTCCACCGAGATCGTCGGGACCTCCACCGGCACCGCGCCGTGCACGGCCAGCCGATCGCTCATCGCGCCCGCCTGTTCCTTGGTCCGCGGCACCAGCACCTTCCAGCCGTACAGCGCCCGGGACTCCCACCAGGACAGGTTCGCCCGCTGCCCGACCGCTGAGCCGACGGTCACCACCAACGGTCCGCTGAGCTCGCCGATGTCACCGCTCAGCGACGCCAGCGTGGTCTCCACCGTGTGCTGGGTCGGCAGCGTGCCCGAGGCGGTGACCGCCACCGGGGTGCTCGGGGCCAGCCCGTGCTCGACCAGCGCGGAGGCCGCCTCCGCCAGGTGTGACGCGGTGGCGTGCAGTACCAGTGGACCCGGCACCGCGGCCAGCGCCGCCCAGTCAACACCCGCTCGGACGTCGGCTTCAGTGTGCCCGGAGCCCAGCGGTACCCCGGCGAAGGCCGGCACGGCGGTACTCATCGGTACCCCGGGAACCACCTCGAACGGTGTCGACGTGCGGGCGACGGCCAGCGCCTCGGCGACGACGGCGTCGGCGGTGAGTGGGTCCCCGGACACCAGGCGCACTACGACCCGGCCGCTGTTGGCTTCGGCCACCAGATCCTTGGCGACGTCGCCGGGCTCCCCTACCGCCGGGCGCACCTCGGCGCCGGCGGCAGCCAGCGCGAGCACGTCGGGCGGCACGTCGGGATCGGTCACCAGCAGCTCAGCACAGCTCAGCAGGTGCTGCGCTCGCACGGTGAGCATCCCGGCGTCACCGGGACCAGCACCGACAAAGGCGATCTGTCCAGTGGTCTTGCAGACACGGCTCATCTACCTACTCGTTTCCCATCAGGCCGCGACCCAGGCCGCGCAGCGCTGGGTCTGTACCCAGCGCGCCAGCACCCAGGTCCAGCAGCTCGGCCGCGACCTGGCGACCAAGCTTCTCGGCATCGGTT
This sequence comes from Actinomycetota bacterium, assembly GCA_030854185.1. Lineage (GTDB taxonomy): Bacteria > Actinomycetota > Actinomycetes > Mycobacteriales > Pseudonocardiaceae. The sequence continues at coordinate 7,529 of JALYTS010000118.1, forward strand.
GGCTCACCATCGGAATACGGCCCATCGGAACATGGCCCGGTGGAATACGGCCCGTCGGAATACGGCCCATCGGAATAGGGCACGATGGCCGACGACCGGAGAATTCCATCGTCCACAGTGGCTGCAGCTCCCCGCAGGAACAGCCGCAGTACAACCCGCCCCTCATCATCGAGATCCTCGACGACATCGGCGAGCGCACCGACCGGGGCGATGCATGCGGCCGCCATCGAGGCGAGCAACGCTCGCTCGGCGGTGACCGCGGCACGCACCCCGGCATCATCGAGCACCGTGCCCAGCAGATGCTCGGTGTCCAGGTCGTCGACCCGGCATTCGCAGGCCAGCGCTGCCTGCCCGGGCGCAGGTAGCATCTGCAACGGGTCGAGCAGCTCAGTGGCACGATCGATCCGGCCGAGCCGGGCCAGCCCGGCAGCGGCGACCACCACACCATCGACCTCGCCGTCATCGACGCGACGGATTCGCGCGTCGACGTCGCCGTCGATCGGCACCATCTGAAATCCCAGACCCAGTGCCCGCAGTTGCGTACACCGCCGCCGCGATCCGGTGCCAAGCACCGCCCCGGCGGGCAACTCACCCAACACCATCCCGTCCCGGGCCACCAACGCATCGCGCGGATCGGCGCGCTCCGGTACCGCAGCGACCACTACCCGAGGATCCGCCGCAGTCGGCAGGTCCTTGTAGGAGTGCACCGCGACATCGACCTTGCCTCCGGCCAGGGCCGATCGCAACGCTGAGTAACCAGCACCCTCGGTACGCACCGGCACGACCCGAACCGCAACGCCGGCGGCCCGCAACCGCTTGGCCACCCAGTCGGTCTGGGCCAGTGCCAACGCACCATCCCCGGCTGCCAAGAGCAACGGCGTCACGGCCATCACCGGGTCCCGGATGGGTCATCAGTCGATGACGGGCGGATCGGCGCGGCGATGGCGGCGGCTGCTTGTGGATCGAGCTCGAACAGCTCGCGCAGCGCGTCGGCGTAGGCTTCGCCCCCGCCTGCCTCGGCGAGCTGCTTGACCCGCACGGTGGGGGCGTGCAACAGCTTGTCCACCACCCGACGCACACTCCGGGCCAGCTCATCGCGCACCGCGGCATCAAGTCCCGGCAACCGGCCGTCCAGCCGCAGTAGTTCAGCATCGACCACGTCAGCCGCGCGCTTGCGTAGCGCGGCGACCGTCGGGGTGACCTCCGCGGTGCGCTGGGCTGCCAGGTACTGACGCACTTCCTGGGCGACGAGTCCGTGCGCGGTGCTGACCGCATCGGATCCGGTACCGCGCTGCTCGAGCCGGCGGGCCACGGCACTGAGGTCGAGCAGGATCACGCCGGGGACGTCACCGACCCCAGGCTCAACGTTGCGGGGCAAGCCCAGATCGCACACCACGAGCGGGACCCGGCGGTGGCTCGGGGCGTCGGTTGTCTGATTGACGCCCCGGGCGTCGGTGATCTGCTCGACGCTGAGCACCGCGCCTGTCGCGCCGGTGCAGCAGATCACCAGGTCTACCGCGGCCAACGCGCCGGTCACACCGTCGAGGCTGACGGCCCGGGCAGGGGTGCCCTCGGCCTGGCACACCGCGGCCAGCCGCTGCGCGTGGGCGTGGGTGCGATTGGCCACCACGATCTCGGCCACCCCGGCCCGGCGTAGCTGCGCCGCGGTCAACGCGCCCATCGAGCCGGCACCGAGGACCAGCGCCCGCCGACCGGCCAGCCCCGCCCGATCCACAGCGGACCCGTCCAGTCCGGCCGTGTCCAGACCTGTGACACCAGCCAGCGCAGCCGACGTGGCGGCAAGGGCTTCGGAGACCACGGAGGCGCCTGCGGCGTCGATGCCGGTCTCGCTGTGGACCCGCTTGCCGACCCGAAGCGCCAGCTGCACCACCTCATGCAGGGTGCGCCCGATCGTGCCCGACTGTTCGGCGCCAGCGTATGCGGTGCGCAGTTGACCGAGAATCTGCGGCTCGCCGACAACCATCGAATCCAGTCCGGCTGCTACCGAGAAAAGGTGCTCCACGCCGGCGGCCGCGTAGTGCACGTAGAGATGCTCGGACAGTTCGTCCAGCACAATCGCGGACTGACCGGCCAGCACATCGGTGATATCGGCGAGGCCGCCGTGGAAGGTCGCGACCACCGCATAGACTTCGACCCGGTTGCAGGTGGACAGCAACAGCGCCTCCGCGATGTTCTCGCGCGCAAGCAACTGGCACAGCACCTTGCCGGCGTCCGTGGCTGACACTGCGACTCGCTCCAGCGCCTCGACCGGTGCGCTGCGATGAGACAGACCGACAACCAGAAGACTCATCGGCTCACCGCGATCGGATCGACCACCTGTCCGACCCTGTTGTTTCCGCACCGGCGGACCTGGTGAAACGACAGGATCTGCAGCTCCGCAGCGAGGTCCACCCGGCGAACCTCGACATCGTCGGACACCTGCAGCACCACCGGGGCGAAGTTCAGGATGCACCGGACGCCACCAGCCACCAGCAGGTCACACACCACTTGCGCGGCGGGAACCGGGGTGCAGATCACGCCGATGGTCACCTCTCGCTCGGCGCAGACCGCCGGGATGCTGTCGACGTGGTCCACGGACAATCCCCCGAGGGGGACCCCGATCAGATCCTCGTCGAGGTCGAACAGGGCCGTGACCGGGAAGCCACGGTCCGGGAAGCCTGGGTAGTTGGCTAGTGCATGACCGAGGTTGCCGATGCCGACCACAGCGATGCTGTGGTGCCGGGTGAGCCCGAGCAGCCGCTCGATGTTCTCCACCAGCCGCGCAGTGTCATAGCCGACCCCGCGGGTGCCGTAGGAACCCACATGTGACAGGTCCTTGCGCAGAGTCGCGGAGTTCACCCCGGCAGCGCCGGCGAGTATCTCGCTCGACAGCGTGGTCACACCTTGCTCGATCATCGAGGTGAGCACCCGAAGGTAGACGGCGAGGCGGGCGACCGCGGCGTCGGGTACGGCGCGGTACGGCAGGTCTTGGATCCCAGTGCTGTACCTGCCGTGCTCGTGCACCGTCACGCGTGCCGTCCTCTCACCCAGCTGACTCTCGATCACACACTGACTCTCGATCACACACTGACTCTCGATCACACACTGACTCTCGGCTCGCCCGGCACACCGGCTCAGGGGCTGGTAGCACCGTCGCGCCAGGCGTCCACGGTAGCCGCTTGTGAACGCAGGAACAAAGTCGCGATCTTGCTGGGCCAGGACATGGGTCAGGGGCGGCTCCCTCGCGGAGCCGCCCCTGACCAGTAGTAGCAGCAGGTAGTGCCTGCTGTGGTGCGGTTAAGAAGCCGGCAGTGACAGCACCTGTCCGATGACGAACACCGTGGCGTTCTTGGTGGGGATGTTGCCGCACAGCACCGGCACGTCGTTGACTGTCGGCGCCGCCGCGGTGCCACCGATCTTGATCTTGGCACCTTCCAGGCTGTCCACCGTGCCGGCTTGGACGAGGCCCGCCGCGTCGTAGCGGGTGCCGACCACGTGGTAGGTCAGGATCTTGGCCAGCTTGCTGTTGGGCGTCGCCACATCTGGGGCGGTCGTCAGCTGGTTGAGTATGCCCGGGTTCTTGGCCTCCAGTGCCTGGAATGCCGAGTCGGACGGGGCGAACACGGTCAGCGCTTGCGCGCTGTTGAGGGTGTCGCCCAGGTTGGCTGCGGTCACGGCCTTGGTCAAGGTGGTCAGCAGCGGGTTGTGGCTGGCCGCGGTGGCCACCGGGTCGTTGACCATGCCCGACGCCGAGCCCGGGCCCTCGGTGGGCACCTGGCTGCAAGCCGGGCCGAAGATGTCACTGATCTTGGTGACGCCACTACCGGTGGGCGCTGGCGCCGCTGCATTGGGCGCCGCTTGCGCGCCCGGCTGGGGGGCCTCGCTGGAAGGTTGACCGCTGGTGGCCGGCTGCTCCGAGTTGCTGCATGCGCCGACCACGGCGGTCAGTGCCGCCAGTGCGCCGGCCGCGGCCAGTCGCTGGATCTTCCTCACGCTATCTCCTCGTCTGCTGGCTGGCGGATCTTCAACCTCGCCTGCATTACTTTCAGTGATCCCGCCTGGCCGGTTCACACCAGACGGATGACGAATGCAGTGTTCCCGCCACCTGACAGCCGAAACGACTCCTGGTCGGTGTATATGAAATCGTTACGAAGCGTGGACCCCGACCACAATGGACGTGGGACATACGTCAGGGGCGGCCCCATCTGGATGGGGCCGCCCCTGACGTTAGTAGCTGCGTGGATTGTCTACAAAACGTCGATTGCCTAGGACGCCGGCAGGGACAGCACCTGCCCGATCACGAACACGGTGGCGTTCTTGGTGGGGATGTTGCCGCACAACACCGGAGCGCCGTTGACGGTCGGGGCCGCCGCGGTGCCACCGATCTTGAGCTTGGCACCTTCCAGGCTGTCCAGCGTGCCGGCCTGGACCAGGCCCGCCGCGTCGTAGCGCGTGCCGACCACGTGGTAGGTGAGGATCTTGGCCAGCTGGCTGTTCGGCGAAGCCACGTCCGGGGCGGTGGTCAGCTGCTTGAGGATGCCCGGGTGCTGGGCCTCCAGAGCCTGGAATGCCGGGTCGGCCGGGGCGAACACGGTAATCGCGGGCGCGCTGTTCAGGGTGTCTACCAGGTTGGCTGCGGTCACGGCCTTGGTCAGGGTGGTCAGCAGCGGGTTGTGGCTGGCCGCGGTGGCCACCGGGTCGTTGACCATGCCCTGCGCCGAGCCCGGTCCCTCGGTGGGTACCTGACTGCAGGCCGGACCGAAGATGTCACTGATCTTGGTGACGCCACTACCGGTCGGCGCCGTCGCCTCGCCGGTGGGCGAAGCCGCCTCGCTGGCTGGTGCGGAAGCTTGACTCCCGGTGGCCGGCTGCTGCGAGCTGCTGCATGCGCCGACCACGGCGGTCAGCGCCGCCATAGCACCGACCGCGGCCAGTCGCTGAATCTTCCTCACTCGATTTCAACTCCTCATCGGGCTGCCCGGCGTGTCCGGGCCTCACAGGTGATGATTCGGTAATCCGGAGCGGTTGGTTCACGGCTCGGAGATTACGAATAGGACACATTGCTGCTGTAAGCAGGCCGTCCTCATTGGACGCTGCTCATTGGACGCTGCTCATTGGACGGTGAACTGTACCGAATGCCATCCGGTCGCGCCGTCGGGGATCGGTGCGGCGCGGTCCGCGGTCTGGGTGTATCCGGTCTTGTCCGTCGCCCGAACCTCAGCGACGTGAGCACCGGGTTCCCACCGGCCCCGCAACCGGAACATCCGCCAGGTGTCCACGTTGACCTCAGTCGACAACTCGGCCGGGCGCCACTGTCCGTGGTCGAGGCGCACCTCCACCTTGTCGATGCCTCTGGTCTGCGCCCAGGCAACCCCGGTGATCGGTGTGTTGGGGCTGACCCGTTCGAACGGCCCAGGGCTGTCGATCCGGGACATCGTCTTGATCGGCGCCCGTTGCCCCCAGCCACGCTGCAGCCAGTAGGCCTGCTTCGCGTCGAAGGTGGTGAATTCCATATCGGTGATCCACTTGGTTCCGGACACGAAACCGTACAGCCCGGGGACGAGCATCCGGACCGGGAAGCCGTGCTCGATCGGCAACGGCTCACCGTTCATCCCGATCACCAGCATGGCTTGCCTGGCCGGATCGAGCAGCGTCGCGGTCGGGGTACCGCTGGTCCACCCATCGACGCTGGTGGTGAACACCTGATCGGCACCCGGCGCCACACCGGCCTGTTTGAGGATGTCGGCCAGCAGCACACCGGTGAAGTTGGCGGTCGACAGGTAAGGCCCGCCGACCTCGTTGGACACGCAGGTCATCGTCACGGGCCGCTCGATCAACGGACGCGAGGTCAGCTCAGACCAGTTGAGGTTGACCTCCCGGTTGACCATCCCATGGATGCGCAGCCGCCAGTCCGCGGTGCGCAACTGCGGCAGCGTGAGGTTGACGTCTACCCGGTAGAAATCGGCGTTGCGCGTGATGAAGGTCGGTGACCCGTCGGCGGCGAAGTCGGCGCCCGGCGGGATCGCCGAGGCGGGCACCGTGGGGACGATCCGGCCGATCGCCTTGCGAGAAGCCTCGAGGCCACTCCGTCCGACCAGCAGCTGGCCACCGGCCGCGGCGATCCCGGCACCCGCGGCGACCGCCACCGAACCGGCGAGCAG
>JALYTS010000212.1 GCA_030854185.1 Actinomycetota bacterium
GCACGGACGTGTCCAGCGACCAAGAATGTCCGTGCTGTCGAGTTCACGACGCGCCCGATCGCTGTGGCACACCCATCCAGCGGTTGGGTTAGCGCACGTATTGGTGTAACCAGTTGATGGTGGCGACCCAAGCCGCTTCTGCCTGGGTCGCGTTGTAGCGCGGGCCAGTGTCGTTGTGAAACGCGTGGTCCACCCCTGGATAGACGCTGATCTGGTACGGGCCGCCGGTGCGGCTCAGCTGCTGTGCGATCTCGTCTTCTGTGCTGGTGATTCGGGTGTCCCGCTCGGCGTAGATGGCGAGCACCGCGGCCTTGGTGGTTGCCAGTCCGGCCAGATTCTTCGGTGGTGGGCCGTAGAAGGGTACCGCGGCCTTGACCGCGGTACCGGCGGCTAGCGCGTTCCAGGTCATGCCACCGCCGAAACAGAAACCGGTCATGCCAAGCCGGTCCCCCGGGCCGGCTGCCGACAACGCGGATAGCGCCTGCCCTCAGCTCGGAAGCCCGACACAGACCGCAGCCGGTTTCTCAGCCCGCTCTCAGCTGGCCGGCGGATCGTGGGAATTATCGCCCCCGGACAACCGGTACGGCGAGAGGAGGTAGTGATGAGCACCCCGGATGAGCCAGGCACCCCCGAACCGGGCCGCCCCGCGCCCAGTACTCCTGAGCCGGGTAACCAGGTGGCCACCACGGAAACGTTGGGACAGCGGGAAACCCGGAGAGCGCGGATGGGTCGAGGCGTGCGCGTTATCGTGCGGCATCGGGCCACTGCCATAGTTGGCGCGGCTCTGGTGGGCCTGCTGGTCGGCGGCGGAGTAGTCGCGGCCGTCGAAGGGGCAGGTTATCGGGGCCACGGTGGTGAATATCGCGGCCACCACGGCGTGCTGCACCAGTTCGAGCATGGGCACAGCTGGTTCGGCAACGAAGACCGCTAACCGTGCCGTGTGGCCGTCACCCGGGTTGGCGGTCGAGGGCGGGGATGATGGGGGTGACGATCCGGCCGATCTGGTCGATCTCCACCTCGACGGTGTCGCCGGCGTGCAGGAACCGTGGGGGCTGGCGAGCGAACCCGACACCGTCAGGGGTTCCGGTGGTGATCACGTCGCCGGGCCGGAGGGTCATACAGCCCGAGGCGTAGGCGGCGATCTCGGGCGCTGAGAAGATCATGTCCCCGGTGGAACCATCCTGCACGACCTCGCCGTTTACCCGGGTGACTATCCGCAATCGGTCAGGCTCGGGAATCTCGTCGGCGGTGACCAGCCACGGACCGATGGGGGCCGAGAAGTCGGCGTTCTTGCCCAGCATCCACCGGCGGCCGGCTCGTTGGAAGCCGCGTGCGGTCAGGTCGTTGAAGCACAGGTAGCCGCTGATGGCCGCCCGCGCCTGCTCGACGGTCGCGTCCCGCAGGTAGCAGCCGACGACGACGGCCAGCTCGCCCTCCCAATCAAGGTGGTCTTCCCGGGGCGGGACCGGGACCGGGTGCCCGCTGACGGTCAGCGTGGACGGCCAGCGCCCGAACAGGTCCGGGTTCTCCGGGACCGGCGCATTCGACTCCGCCGCGTGCGCGGCGTAGTTGCGGCCGGCGCACAGCACGTGGGCACCGAGCGGGACCGGGGGCAGGTGCTCGACCTCGTCAATGGTGACCGAGCCCGGCGCGGCCTGGCGGGCGGCTGCGAGACCGGTGTCCGGAGCCGACCAGAACTCCTCCACCGAGCTGATGGTGGCCAGCATGCCGCCGTCCATCACCCGCGCCATGATCGCGCCGGCGCCGTCCTGGTATGCGATGAGTCTCACTCTGCCCGCCGTCCTGATTGGCTGCGGGCAGCCGCCGTGATAGCGGTAACGGATGCGGCGATCGCGGGCGTGCGGATCGACTCCCGGTGATGGATGATCATGAGCTGTCGGCTGCTCGCCTCAGCGTCGAGGACGGCGACCTTCGGATGGCGGTATGACCGCAGAGCCAGTTGGGGCAGCAGGGTGACCGCGAGTCCGTCGGCGACGAGGGCCTGGGCGACGACGTAGTCGTCGGTGGCGTGGCGGGTGTCGGGCTGGAAACCGCTGCGGGCGCAGACGTGCCGCAGGTGCTCGCGGCACCGCGCGCAGCCGGCCACCCAACGCTCCTCGCGCAATGCCGACAGCTCGACCCGGTCGCCGCCGGCCAGCGGGTGCTCAGCAGGCAGGACCACCTTGATCGGATCCTCACCGATCGGCCGCATGGTCAGCTCGCGAGTCAGCAGGGGCTCGGTCTCTGGATAGGCGAACACCACCGCCATATCGGCCTCACCAGCACGGACCCTGTCGAGCGCTTCGGGTGGTTCAGCTTCCATCAGCTGAACGTCGAGGCCGGGGTGACTGGTGGCAAGTTCCGCCAGCGCGGGGGGCACCAGGGTGGCGCTCGCCGAGGGGAACGCCGCGAGGCGGACGGTGCCTGCGCGCAGCGTGGCGAGCGCGGCGAGTTCCTCTTCGGCGCTGTGCAGGCGGGCCGCCAACGCGTCGGCGTGGGCGAGTAGGGCGTGCCCGGCCTCGGTAAGGCGCACCCCGCGCGGCTGCCTGATCACCAGCGGGCAGCGCACCTCACGCTCCAACTGCCGCAGGTGCTGACTCACCGCAGGCTGGGTCCACCCCAGCCTGCGGGCGCCCCCGGCGATCGAACCCGCCCGGGCGACGGTGCGGAAGATGAGCACCCGCCGCACATCCACCATCCCAAAGTAGCGCTTGGGTCAGCGCCAAGTAACCCAGGACTACCTACGGTCTGGGCGCAAGGGCACTGTTGTTGGCATGTTGACCATCGGGCTGCTGGGCGGGATGAGCTGGGAGTCCTCAGCGGAGTACTACCGCCTGCTCAACGAGGAGACCCGGCGCCGGATCGGCGGCCACCACTGCGCCCGCTGTGTGCTGGCGTCGCTTGACTTCGCCGAGGTGGTGGCGCTGCAACGGGCCGGCGCCTGGGAGGAAGCCGGCGCTGTGCTCGCCGATGCTGCCCGGGGCCTCGAGCGAGCCGGCGCGCAGTTGCTCGTTCTCTGCACGAACCTCATGCACAAGGTCGCCGACGACGTCGCGGCCGCGGTCGACATCCCGTTCCTCCACATCGCCGACGTCGTCGGCGAGCACGCAAGGCAGGCCGGGCTGCGCCGCCTCGGGTTGCTCGGGGCGCGCTGGACGATGCAGGAGGACTTCTACCGGTCACGGCTCGGTGAACGGTTCGACCTTGAGGTGCTCATCCCCGACGAACCAGACCGCACCCTGGTCGACCGAGTGATCTACGACGAGCTGACCCAGGGTCGAGTCGAAAGCGCCTCACGCGCTGACTACCGGCAGGTCATCTCCCGGCTCACCGAACGCGGCGTGGAGGGCGTGATCCTGGGCTGCACAGAGATCACGCTGCTGATCGACTCGAACGACAGCCACGTTCCGCTGCTCGACTCGACACGACTACACGCACACCGCGCCGTCTCGCTCGCCCTGTCCGACGGCGCAACGCCCGCGTCCCGGGCGGGGTGATCTAGTCAGCGAGGCAGGCTGTCCCAGAAGAGCAGCTCGTAGGCCTGCAGCAGCCTGGCCGCTCGCGCGATGTTGGCCGGATCGACACCCTGCCCGAGCCCGGCGTCGATCACCTCCAGGCTGATTCGCTCCAGTTCCGTCGTGGGGGCGGCGAAATGCGCGACGAAGGCGCAGTCCTGCGCGGTGAGCTGGTAAGGACTCGCGCGGGAATAAGCTAGGTTTTGGCAAGATTTGATCTTAGTCTTGTGTTATGGCGGGGATCGTGGGGTCGGCGGAGTCGTTTGCGCGGGGGTTTGTGGATGCGGTGGCCGAGGTGGCG
>JALYTS010000041.1:0-19754 GCA_030854185.1 Actinomycetota bacterium
TCGACGAACCCCAACCGATCTCTAGCATTACGCCGGGAAAACCCGTGGGTTCACGACGAGCAACCGTCAGTACTGCTGAACCCACGGCAGAGGTGTCGTGAAGGTTGCTGTCACCAGCCGCAAACGAGCACGTTCCGCTGGTAAGGGGTCTCGGGACTATCCGGCCGAGGATTAGCTCTTGGCGCTGAGCTGTAGGTCTGGTGGGCACCGCGGCCGGGATCGCGGGGGTGGGTGATCGGGTACGGTCACAGTCTGGGCCGTTTGAGTATTTGTCTGTGGAGCAGGCGAGTCGGACTGCTGTTCTCCCGAGCGGGATACAGGTGCCTTGGGTCACCAGGCGATGATCAGCCGGGTGTCTGGTCTGACGATGTGGGCTGCGGACGGGAGCTGGTCGTCGGAGGTTTCGTTGCGGTGAGCGGTGATGATGGGTTGGGTGGGCCGTTCACGGTTCCATCGGTGCAGCAGGTCGGCGGTGTGAGCCGCGAAGTTTCTGCTGTCAGGGCCGTGCGCGATCACGCCCAGCTCGGTCGATGCATCGCTGTGCGGCCGGAGCGTGAGGTAGGCGAGGGTCCCACGGTCGTGCAGGGCTGCGCCGGCCCATCGCAGTGCGGGGTCGACCAGGCCGCTGTCGCGTGCCTGGGATCCTGCGGAGAGCCGGGCGAAGTTGCTGGTGGTGGTGGCCAGCCAGAGGTCGAGGTGTTCGACGGGCTCGTCGTCGCGGATCTGCACGCCCGTCCGGTGCTCGTGCGCGGGATAGGTGAGGGCCTGGTCGAGCGCGGCTTCGTCCCCCGAGTCAGCGGCGTCGAGGTGCAGGACGACGTCGTGGGCGAGTCGCAGGGAGCGTTCCGGGTGGGCGGCGGCGCCGCGCATGGGCACGAAGCCGCACACCTGCGCCGAGCTGCTAACCATAAGGGCTGGCTGGTGGAGGTCGAACGCGATCGAGCGGGTGAGGCCGCTGCCGTGCAGGCGCAGTGGTACTACCAGGCGGCCCCCGACGGTGAGTTGCTGCCACCAGGCGCAGGCAATGTCCCAGGCCCCCGCGGTGACGATGATCCTGTCGTAGGGCGCCTTGGCAGGGTGGCCGTGGACGCCGTCGGCGCAGATCACCTCGACCTGGTGGTATCCGGCCGCGGTCAGTCCCGCGCGGGCTCCGGCGGCGAGGTCGTCATCGATCTCGATGGTGACGACCTCGCCGGTAGGGCCGACCAGTTCTGCCAGCAGAGCGGCGTTGATGCCGGTGGCCGCGCCGATCTCGAGCACCCGGTGGCCGGGTTGGACGTCGAGCTGTTCCAGCATGGTGGCCACGAGGTTGGGGCTGGACGCTGAGGAGAGAGCGGTGCCGTCCTCGGCGCGTTTGGTCACGACGACCACCTTGGGCCCGTAGGCCGTCTCGGGGTCCACGTCAGGCAGGAACAGGTGCCGTGGCACGGCCCGGAAGGCGGCCTCAACCTTCGGGGTTCGGAATGTGCCGCGGCGGCTGATGTAGTCGGCCAGGGCCGTGCGCAACTGCTCGGGGTCCGACGTCGTGGTGTCGATGGTCACTGCACGCACCCTAGCCGGGCGGGGACCACGCAGTCGCAGACCCGGCCTGCGGCGGCTGCGGTTTCTTGCTGGAAGACGGCCTTGCTGGCGGCAGCGGCCAGGAGGTGTTGCTGCGGGGCTGAAATACCCAGACGGTTCCAGGCGAACAGGACGTGATGGGTCAGCACGGCCCGCAGCCCGCGGGTGAGACTGCCCCCCGCGGCCAGGTCGGCAAGCTCTTGGCCGGCGTGTCGGAATGCGGCCGGCCAGGTGGGCGCGGAGCGCAGGGGGCTGTCGGCGGTGTCGGCGGCCGCGGTGATGAGCTGGTGCGCGGCGGCCACCGCAGTCGGCGATGGGTCAGTCGGGTGGTGATCGGTGATCCGGTGCGCGGCGACGGTTGCCCAGATGTCGCCTTGTTCGTACCAGTCCTGCTCGGCGGCGCGCATCAGCTGGGTGCCCAAGAGTAGTCCCAGCTCGCGAAGGTGATCCTTGCGGGCCTGGGCGAGGTGGCGCAGAAGATGGCGGCTGTCGGCGTGAAACAGTGCGTGAGCGACGTCCATGGCGTCAGCGCCGCCGAACGCGTGGATCTCAGGCTCGTAGATGGCCGGGGTCCACCGGCGAATCACGCCGTGGTCGATCAGTGTTCCCGTCAGCTGTTCTACGACGGTGGTGCCAGTCTCGTCCGGGCTGTCGGTGGGCAGGAAGCGCAGCCGCCACGACGCGCCTTTACGGACGAACCACCAGCAGGTCATGGATTCGGTGTGCTCGGCCTCGGTCAGCAACGGTCCCAGGTGGGTGACTGCCATCTGCTCAGCCGCCTGCCAGTCGTCGCACCACAGGTTCACCTGACGCCATCGGGTGGCGGTGTTCTGGCCGTTCATCACCCTGTCCCTTTTCGCGGTCGTCGTTGGTCAGTTGAGCAGCAGGCAGGTCAGCCAACGGGGATCCGTCGGGGTTGTCACACTCTGCAGAGTCAGGGCGACTCCAGCGCTACCCTCGATCAGGCCGGGCCCTCGCGAGGGCGACGAATCATCTGCTTGGACGTACTCGAGCAACGTGTCGATCAGACGTGGCAGGTGGGCACCGATCTCGGGGCAACGGGCGTCGGCGGCGGCGCACCACGCTGTCGCGATCAGGCCCGCCCAGCCGTGGCAGAGCGCGGGATCGGTGATGCGGGCGAGCTGGGCGGGATCGGACAGACAACGGGCCAAGGCGTATTCCGCCCTCTGCTGACAGACGGGGTCGCCCAGGGCCTGGCCGGCCAGTTGCTGCGCGCGGGCCAGGCCGGGAGTTCCGTAGCACCAGGAGGGCCGGGTCGGGCCGGGGTGGACTGATCGGCCGGTGCGCAGCTCGGCGAGGCTGACTCGTTCGGGCCACCACGGTCCCGTCGCTGCCTCGTGGCACCAGGTGTTCAACCAGTGGCAGATCCCCTCGATGGCGCCGGCGTGCCCGTCCACGGTGATCCCCTGTTTCATCGCCAGGGCCAGCAGCGCGAGCGGCCCGGCGATGCCGTGGGCCATTCCGAGATCGGCGTGCCCGCCGCGGAAGGCATCGGCTGGTTGCCCGGAGGGGACATCGCTGGTCCACCAGCCCGGCGCGCTGAGCCCTGCGTGATCGTCGGCGGGAACCGGTTGGGTGAGTCGCACCAGGTAGGTCAGCACACGGCGAACCAGTTCGCCGTGCGGGTCACGGCGCAACAGGTATGCCCCCAGGCCGGTCAGGCCGCGGACCAGATCGAACTCGGACAGTGACGGCCGGATGGCGGCGGCCAGCCGGGCGAGGGCAACCTCCAGGCGGGCGCGCACGAGCGTGACGATGGCGGCGTCGAGGCTCTTCATCGCCCGCGGGTACTGCCCGGGTGCGGCGGTGGACATGGCGAAGGCGACCGCGGGGGCGCCGAACCACAGACCGGCCCCCGGTCCTGCGCTGAGATCCTCGCGGGCCGCGCAGGCTAGCCACGCATGCACCCGCTCCCCGCCTGGTTCGCCCTGCCCGCGCATCCCGTGCAGGACCGCGACGCCCGCGGCACCCTTGGACAGTGACTGGCCCCTCCAGCGAGGGCTGCTCGGGCCGCGGTCGTCACCGAGCTCAGCCGGTGGGGGCATCGCCAGAGCCTCGCTCAGATCAGCAGCCACCGCTTGGGCGGTGCGCCGCTGCCGGTGATCCAGGCCCTCGGCGAGCAGGGTCATCTCGGGGGTTCCTCGAGGTGTTCCTGGCGGGCGTTCCAGGCCAGGGCGACGGCGCGCGCCAGCCGGTGGGACAGCCCTTCGGAGTCGGGGTCGATTCCGTGGGCGCGGACGTGGTGCAGGTGCAGCAGCGACACCGACACCGAGGTCGGCGTCAGGTGGGTGGCGTCGTCGGCGAGACAGCGGGCGTAGCTGGTCACGGCTTGGCGCCGGACGTGCCAGGCGGTCGCGATCTGCGGGCCGCCCGGGATCGCCAGCAGTGCCGCCCGGTCCCCGTCGAGGCCAGCCAGGCTGCGGGCCTGGTGGAGCATGTCGCGGTCACGAACGGGAGCGTGGCCCGCGAGCTCGGCGTGGTCGAGGAACCACCGCATCCCGGCGGGCTGGCTTCCAGTCATCGCGGAGGCCAGGTCGAGCAGGCTCGCCGCGGTGAGCGCGTGCGGGTGCACCTCCCGCGAAGCAGCCAGAGCCGTGAGTTGGGCGAGGACCGCCGTGGAGTCGGCGGCGAACACCGCTTCGGCGGCGGCCAAGGTCGCGCCGGATCCGTACCGTGCCGTCTCCGGATGATAGGTGTCCAACACCAGGTCACCGATCAGGCCACGTCGCCGCAGCTCGGCTGACCACTCCCCGACGCGGACAGCGCCCTGCCCGTAGTCGCGCAGGTGCAGCCGCAGCCGCAGGTGCGGTGCCGGATTGTGGTAGCGCACGAACCAGCACGCCGGCGGTTGGTCCCACGCCGACAGCAGAGCGGGCAGATGGTCGGTGAGGATCGTGTCGAACACCTCCGGGTGCCCGTACACCTTGGCGAACAGGACCTGCGACCCGGGCAACATGCCGTGCTCACGCCCGATCAGCGGCAGCGGCCCTGAGCCGGCCACGATGGCAGGAGCGCGGGCGGGTGGCGCGGTCGCGGCCAGCGGGATGACGATCTCGTGGGTGCGGCCGGCGAACCATCCGTGATCAGCTGCGGTGGGCGCCTCCGCCACCATGGCGGCACCGTCGGCCCCCTCCAGGTGAGCGCGCAGCAGCGTAAGGTCCATGGGATCGTCGAGGTTCAACCGCAGTCGACGATCCGCCCTACCCACAAACACGCTGCCGGGCAGCCGCAGGTGCTCGCGCGCCGCCGCCATGGCCGACGCCCACTCGCGCCACGGCGCGGCCGGGCCGGGCAGCTCACCGGCGGGGACACGCCACCGCGCGGGGGCAAGAATGCTCCGGCCGTAGCGGATCCGCGGCAGGAACGGCAGGCAGGCCGCAGCACCCCAGCTGAACAGCGAGACCGCGGCGCTGCGCGCCCGCGGAAGCTCGAACAGCAAACGCGCCATCGGGGGCATAGTGTGCCGGGCCGCCGCGTGCGCCACGATCGGCTCCACCACCCGCCGCCGGGACAGCGACACCACATACAGCCGGTCACTGTCGGCGGTGACCGCCAAGTCCTGCGCCGGGATGCTTCCCGGCGAGCCGTCGCGATACTCGGCCAGGGAGATCACCTCGGGCAACAGCAGCGGTGCGCGGGCGACGTTCTCCATACGGGGATGCTGCGGCGGGAACGACAACTGAGCGGACAGTGCGCCGTCCACGCCAGCCGGCAACTGACCGTACAGGCTGATCATCCGCTGGCGATCGTCGTCGGGCACGATGTCGAGGAACCGGCCGGTCGTGGCGACCCCGGTAGGGCCGATCCCGCTCACCGCCAACGTGAACGCGCCTCCGGTCAACGCGGCCATCGTGGGCGCGCGTACCTCGACGCACAAGTCCAGATGCGGCGCGGGCCGCACCCCCTCCATCCCGTCAGCTGCCAGGTCGTCGAGACTGTCGTCGTCGAGCACGATTTCCGGCGCGCCGTCCAGAGCCGCCTGCTGGGCCAGCGCAAGCAGGCGTTCATCGCGCCGCGACATCTCCGCCTGCCGGGCCGGGCGCCCCACCCCCCGATAGTGCCGGGGGAACCCAAGCCCGACCGTGGGATCAACGAGCTGGTCGACCGGGACCACAGCTCCGGGCCCGTACCGGTCCAGGAACCTGGTGTGATACTCGCGCCACGCCGGATTCCCGGCCGGGGCCGGGGTCAGCCTCAGCAACGCCCCCGCAGCGGCTTCAGCCTCGCCCGCCACCAGCGGAGGCAGCACCACAGTGCAGCCCAGCCGGAGATCCACCCTCAGCGGCTGCTCGACAGCAGCCAACACCGCCCGCATCCGCCCTGCTGTCGCTCGCCTGGCCCGCCCATCGACCCGGGCCGGCGCACCGTCCATGGCCTGCAACTGGGCGTGGATCACCCGCAGTTTCCCTACCAGCGACTCCACCTCCGCCAGCGTGTCCGCGTCCACCTCATAGAGCTGGTGCAGGACGTGGGCGAGGCCATCGGTGCTGGTCGAGGGAGGACGCAGGCTGGTGACAAGGACACCACGTGCCACCAGCTCCGCCACCGTGGCCTCGATCGTCGAGACGGGAGCATCGGGGAACTCGATGGCCAGTTTGTCGATCAAGTCGCCAGCCTGGATGGGCGATCGGGCTGTGTGCATGATCGTTCGGACAGCCGGGCTGTACCGCACCGACACCTCCACCGAGGTACTACGGCCTGGGTCGCCGGCGTGCGGTTGCCAGGGCACCACCAGCCGCTCACCCCGCACGAACACAAGATTGTTCACCGTGACCGGGAGGCGGCGCCGCAGCGTCGAACATGACTCCAGCCGGGCGACCACCCCAGCCACCCACACCGCATCAGCTCTGGTCTGCGCATGCTGATCGTCGGTCCACAGCGCCGACACTTGCGGGCCGAAACGCAGCGCGGCCACACCCGCGAACAGCCCGAAGGGCGTCGCCCTGCCACGCATCCGCACCAGGTACCGGGCCAGCGACATCACCATGCGCCGCACCTGACCAGCACGCGGCCGCAGCCCCCCGCACACCGCCTCAACGCGACCGGCCAACACCGGGCTGGCCACGGCGACAGCCTCCGCGACGGGCGCCTGCGCCCAGACCTGAGCAATCCAGGCGCACCACTGCTCGATCTCGACATCGTTATCCAGCTCGGGCCATGGCCGGGCAACTACGTCGCCGGTATGCACGCTCGCCCGGACCAGCGCCGCATCAACGCACCGATACCACCGCGAACGCTCCTGCGCCTTCACCCCTGATGCCTCCGCACCGTCGGAGATCGCTGTCGTGAAAGCCTGCGGCCATCTCCGGCGGGCAACCACTCCAGAGGTGGCCGCCGGTGACCGTCAGCAGTCTCCCTGCTTCTGGGTGTCACACCCGTTATCCGTGCTGCCCAGCAGCGCCTGCGCTGCGTCGCCCGACTCGACGATGCTGACGTCGAGGTCGAAGTCACCGGTGTTCACAGCGATCGGCTGATCCAGCGTCTCGGTGTTCTCTGTCATCGTGCTGGGCCTCATCGGGGATTCCTTCCACATTTCGTTGAGTAGCGAGTGGTCAAACCCGATCCCGCGAGTGGCTGCGACGCGGGCTCGGAGACGGCGATGATGCCGATCTGACCTGCGATGATGCTGGTTGCGATGCCGAAGTTTGGAGCCAAGGGAGGGGCGGTATCTCGGCTGCGGTGCGCCGGGAGGCGGGGATCGAGCCGGTCAGTCGTCGATTGCCCGAATATTATGGCTGGCGGAAGATGTGAAAGCGGCGCTGCTGCTGGTCGGTCGAACTCTCGGTCCGGGATGCCGGCGGCCCTGTCCCACCACGGGTCAAGATCACGATCTCTCCATCGTGCTCGACGGCCGTGACCTCTTCAGGAGTAAGGATGAGCCCCCCTGATTCCGGCGGTAGCTCAGGGGCATGCGCGGCAGTCACGCCGCCATTCTACGACCAGGAGAGCGCCCCCGGCGGCCAGATCGGCTACCGGGGGCGTTGCTCGTCGGCTAGTCGAACTCGCCAGCTCTGACGCCAGCGGCGAACGCTGCCCACTCGGTTGACGTGAAGATCAGCTCGCCGCGATCGGGGTTCTTAGAGTCGCGAACGACGCGGTGGCCGGCCGCCAGGTCGGCGACTTCCACGCAGTTGCCGCCACCGCTACCGCTGTAGCTGCTCTTGGTCCAACGCGCGCTGGTCAGCTCGTCGGGCCCAACTGCGCGATGCGTAGTCATGGTCCCAGCTCCCTAGTCGTGACCTTGATCATATCAGCCGTTTCGTCCGGCCCCAGCGCTACGGATCGTATCTGGTCAAAGGCCAGCCGGTAAATTCCGACATCTCTAGTTTTCTCGATGTAGAGCGTAGACGTCATGGTCTCCACGGTCACGATCCGTCCATCGTCCGCGTCGGCGAACTCCAGCACGCTGAACGCGCCGTTGATGCCGGGGTGCTCGCCAGCGCCGAAGGGCAGCAGGCGAATCGTGACGTTCGGGCGTTGGATCATGGCGGCCAGGTGCGCCAGCTGCTCGCGCATAACACTCGGTCCGCCGATGGCTCGACGGAGCGCGGTCTCGCTGATCACCGCGTCAAGGATCAACGGGTTCTCGTCAGACAGCCGTGCCTGCCGCGCTCGACGCAGGTCAACGGAACGTTCCATCTCCTCGGGCGTGGTCCGCAGCGGGTAAGCACCCAGCACGGCAGCCGCGTACTGCTCGGTCTGCAGTAGGCCCGGCACGAGGTCCGCCTCGTAGGTGCTGATCTTGGACGCTTCCGTTTCCAGTCCCAGATAGCCCTCGAACCACTCGGGAAGAACGTCGTCGTACTTGTACCACCAGTCCCGCTCTTTGGCTCTTCGAGCTATGGCGACGTACTTTTCGATCTCGTCTGCACCCAGCTCGTACAGGGTCACCAGCTTCCGGACGTCGCTGGGCGACACGATCTGCTTGGCAGTCTCGATCCTGCTCACCTTCGAGCCCGACCATCCGAGACTCGTCGCTACCTGATCGACGGTCAGGTCTGACGCTACCCGCAGCGAGCGCAGTGCAGCACCCAGCCGCTTGAGTCGGGCGGACGCGGTGAACTTCGGTTGTGGCATACGGCAACTATCCCAGCTTGCAAGCCGGTGCTGACGGCGGCATGGTTACTCGCAACCAAGTGTGCAACACTTGCGTCCATAGATGCATGCGAGGGGAGCGGGGGCTATGGGCAGCGACGAGTCTGAGACGCAGCGGGCCATCGGCCGGGGCCGGGTGGTGATACATGTGTCGTGTTCGACGCATCAGGGCTCGGCCGGGTTTGCGAACCTGGCAGTGCGCAAGCTCAACGGCGCGATCGAGCTTGATCCACATGTAACCGGCTCCTGCGTGATCATGCTCGACGAAAGCGCCGCGTGCGTGCTCCGGGACGCGCTGACGGAGTGGTTGGGATGAGCGAGCCGGTGATGCGGTGGGCCCCGCACCCGGACGGCGGGCACTGGCACGCGATAGCGCCCAGTGATCTCAAGATGTCGGAACCGCGCGGTTACGCAGAAGCTCTGTGCGGTGTCCAGCTACCCCACGGTGGGCTAGAGCACGCGGTACTACCAGGCGACTTGGCGTGTTTGCCGTGCGTGATCGGCGCCACGGCAGACCTGCGCGTTCTTGACTGGGTCGATACACCCCAGTAAGGCCCCGACCGGCTGCCGGTTGAGCGATCCCCGTCAGACTCCCGACAGCCGGTCGGTTCCAACGCATCGCAACGCAAGCGACGGTGAGCCCGCCCCACGTCCTTGATCAGTGGTCGATCCTCAATGCCAGCCCGGTGGCCCACCCCATCCACATCCATCTCATCCAGTTCCAGGCGCTGAGCCGGGATGGCTACGACGTGACCGGCTTCGACAACGCCATCGGTGGCACGACAACGCCGCTCGTCCCCAAGGGGCCGCTACCCGTGGACCCCAATGAGCAAGGATGGAAAGACGTGATCCGGGTCGGCGGCGGCCAGCTGGTTCGCGTCGCGGGACAGTTCGCCGGGGCGAACGGGCGGTACGTGTTCCACTGCCACATCCTCGAACACGAGGACGAGGGCATGATGCGAACCTTCGTCGTCATGCCCGAGCAGGTCATGAAACTCGACCGGCACATCGTCGACGGCCACCACCCCCTGCACCCCGCGTGACGCAGCGCTTGCGGTGATCGGACGCTGCCTGCACCTTCGCGTGATCATCGGTTGGGTGCCTACGGCGACACGGCGTGTCGTCCAGCGCACACAAACGGTGATCACAGCGGCGGTGGTCAGCCGATCACTGGGTTGTAGTCGCTGGCCACGACCTCGCCCGGCTGGGCGCCCGGGATGAACTTCTGCCAGTCCCCGCTGACCATGGTGGGGGCCGGCACCACCCGGACCCCGTCCCGGAAGTAGGTCGTCGCGAGCACCATCCGCGCGGTGGTGGTGCGGTTGGCGCCTGCGGTGTGGAAGCAGTGCGCTGAGTGGAAGCTGATCTCGCCGGCGGCGAACGCGCCGTCCTCGACCACGACGCCCCGGTCGCGGAAGATCTCCGAGACCCGGCGGTCGTAGGAGGTGCCGTGCTTGTCGAACTCGACGCCGGCCACCAGCCGCCAGGCTTGCGCGCCCCGGGCGAAGGCCAGCGGCCCCATCTCCGGGGGAGTGGGCTGCAGGGGGATCCACGCGGTGAGCACGTCGGGGG
Organism: Actinomycetota bacterium; assembly: GCA_030854185.1. GTDB lineage: Bacteria > Actinomycetota > Actinomycetes > Mycobacteriales > Pseudonocardiaceae. The sequence goes on from JALYTS010000041.1 coordinate 10,249, forward strand.
AGTCGAGCGGGAAGTGGTGCGCGTCGTAGTGCCAGGGGGTCCGTCCGGCGCCGGGCTCCTTGGACAGCGCGTTGTCGTGGTAGAGGCGGACCCGCTCGACGTCCATCAGGGCCGCGGCGATGCCGCCGATGCGAGGTGAGAGCACCGCGCAGCGCAGCAGCGGATCGGTCAGCCACATCATCTCCAGGCTCTGGAAGCCCACCGAGGGGTCGACCTGGGCGTCGAGCATCTCCCGCAACCGGGTCCGCAGCCGAGCCGCCGTGCCCGGGGTGAGTACCGCGGGCAGCTTGACGAACGACTGGTCGGTGAAGTGCCGCAGCTGTTCCGGCGTCAGCGGGTACGGCTCGGCGAGTTCGGCGACCACCGCGCCGTCGGTGGGCAGCGGACCCGGGTCGTGCGGTGGCAACGTCACCAGCTCAGCGCTGGGTGCCGGCCCGTCGGCCAGCGACATGTACCAGTCCCACCACTGGTCGTTGCCGCGATCCCAGGCCAGATCGACATCGGCCGCCGAGCCGGCCGCCGTGGCCTCCGACAGGTGCGGGTTCTTCACGCATTCTCCCAGGTCATGAGATGCGCCTCGTGCTCGAAGTGGTAGCTGCCGTCGGCCGTCCGGCAGCCGGTCAGGTACTCGGCCAGCGGTCCGGCGGACTCCAGCTGAGCCAGCGGCACGGTGTCGTCGAACGCGCAGCGCTGCAGGAAGCCCTCGATCACCGCTCGGTCCGCCGAACCGGTGCGGTAGTGCAGCCGCGTGACGGCGACGTCCGCACCGGCCGCGGTCAATGCGTCCGCGACGGCCTCGGCGTCGGTGTAGGGCACGACGTCGGGGGCGTAGGTGGCCCGGTACGCGTCGTAGAACGCGAGATAGTGGCTTGCCGCACTGGCTTGGGCGACGGCGCCGAAGCCGCCGGGACGCAGCGCCGTGACCATCCGGGCCACGCCTCCGGTGAGCTCGGCCGGGGGCAGCGCGTACAGCGCATGGGTGGCCCAGATCACGTCGTAGCGGGCCTGCACGTCGAGGTCCTGCAGCGGTATCTCGAGCTCTGCGGCGGCCACGAACGGCGGGGCGAGCACGGCCTGGGCCTCGGCGATGCTGAAGGCGGATGGATCGAGCAGATCGATCTCCACGGTGAGATCCAGCGCCGCAGCGGGCAACCCGGCCGCCAGCAGCGCGGCCGGGAACTTGCCGCTGCCACAGGCCACGTCGAGCACCCGCAGGCGACCGTCGGTGGCCCGGGATCGCAGGTCAGCGGCCCAGTCGCGGGCGGTGGCGAGCACCCGGTAGTCCTCGGCGGCGAGCATGTAGAACGCCTGCATCTCGGCACGTCCCGCCTCGCTCCAGTGCTCGAGGCTGCGCTGTGCGGTGTCAGGGGAGTCAAGGGCGTCGGGGAGGGCCACCTCTCCACCCAACCACCACCTCCTTAACTTCGCTGTAACAAACACATGCCAGCGGCTAGGTTCGGTTCAGTGCCTACTCTGAGCCCCTCCACGTCCTTGCACCAGTTGCGGCAGGCGGTGGCCGGTTCGGCCGCACTGCCCGACCTTTCCGGAGTGCACTACGCGTACTCCCACGCGGCCTATGAGGCGGCCAGCGACCAGCGCGCCAGCCTGCAGGAGTGGCTACCCCGGGAGCTGTCGCCGCTGTTCGGTGCCGGACCGTGGCTCGGTACCGAACCGTTGCGGGTGATCGGCGTCGGTGTCGGCGACGGCAGCGTCGATGCCCCGCTGGCCGCCGCGCTGGCCACCGACGGCCGCCAGGTCGAGTACACCGGGATCGAGCCGCATGCGGCGTCAGCGGCGGGATTCGAGGCCCGGCTCGGCGCGCTGGACGCCGATTCCCTCACCGTCACCACCGTCGCCGGAGCATTCGACGATTACGAGGCCCCTGCGCCCGTCGATCTTGTGCACTTCGTGCATTCGCTGTACTACATGACCGACCTTGCGACCACGCTGGACCACGCGCTGGCCATGCTGCGCCCGGGGGGCCTGCTGGTCAGCGCCACCGCGCCGCGCGAGCCGCTGTGTGTGCTCACCGAATTGCTCAGCCCGTGCATCGGACATCGGTTGTGGTGCGCCGAGGACGTCACCACGGAGCTGGCGGCACGGCGGCTGGAGGTGCGGTCGGAAACGATGCTGGCGGAGCTCGACCTCGGCGGCATGCGCACCGCACCGCACGGCACGGACGAGCCGGTGCTCGACTTCCTCGTCGGGGCGCGAACAGCCACGATGACGGCGGAGGTCCGTGAGCAGCTGATGATGTACCTTGCTGAGGTGGCCTTGCCCGGATATCCCGAGGTGGTGCCCCACCCGATCGACATCGCGATCGCGCGGGTTTCCTGATGGGTTCGGACCGCCGGCCGGCGGACAAGGTGACGATATTCCGGGCACTTCATGTGCCCGGCCAGCCGCTGCTCATGCCCAATCCGTGGGACGCGGGAACCGCGAAGCTCCTCGCCTCGCTGGGCTTTGCGGCGTTGGCGACGACCAGCAGTGGCCATGCGGGGACGCTGGGCCGGTTGGATGGCTCGGTCGATAAGGCCGAGGCCCTCGCCCACGCCGCGTCCATCGTCGCCGCGGTGGACGTGCCGGTCTCCGCCGATCTGGAAGACGGTTTCGCCGAGGATCCCGATGCCGTTTTCGCGACGGTCACCGACGCCGTCGATGTGGGGCTGGCGGGTTGCTCGATCGAGGACTTCGGCGGCGACCCGGACCCCTCGATCTACGACGCGAAGCTGGCCGCCGAGCGAGTGGCCGCGGCCGCCCAGGCAGCGGGTACCGGTACCGGGCTGGTGCTCACGGCGCGGGCGGAGAACTTCATCCGCGGAAATCCCGACCTGGCCGACACGATTGCGCGGCTGCAGGCCTACCAACAGGCAGGCGCCGACGTCCTCTACGCCCCAGGTCTCCGCGACTTGAGCGACATCCGCAGCGTGGTCACCTCGGTCGACCGACCGGTGAACGTACTCGTGCTGCCAGGTCTTGCCACGGTGGCCGAGCTGGCGCAGGCCGGGGTGGCTCGCATCTCGGTCGGCGGAGCCTTCAGCCAGGTGGCGTTGGCCGCGCTGACTCGGGCCGGCCGCGAACTGCTGGACAACGGCACCTACGGGTTCTTAGACCTCGCCGCAGAGGGCCGTAAACAGGCGATCACAGCCTTCCGGGACCGTTAGCCTGATTTGCTACGGGGCCAGCTTCAGCTCGCTACATTCGCTCGGCGCCTGCCCTGATGGCGTCGCGGATCCGCGAGATGCACATCGGGTGGACCCGGCCTTGCCGGAAGTCGTCGGTGCGCGGGCCCACCCTGGTGGTCGAGGTGGCTCCGCGGTGTAAGAAAGAGTCATGACCATTGAGCTCAACCACACCATTGTCGCGGCTCGCGACAAGCGGGCGTCCGCGATGTTCTTGACTGATCTGTTGGGACTGCCCGCGCCAACCTCGTTCGGGCCATTCCTGGTGGTCAGCCTGGCTAACGGGGTGAGTCTAGATTTCGTGGACACCGACGAGGACATTCGACCGCAGCACTACGCGTTCCTGGTCAGCGACGCCGAGTTCGAGACGATCTTCGACCGGATCCAGGCGCAGGACCTGCAGTACTGGGCGGATCCCTTTAAACAGCAACCCGGCGAGACGAACACGAGAGACGGTGGCCACGGCGTGTACTTCGACGACCCCGACGGCCATGTCCTAGAGCTGCTCACCCGCCCCTACGGCACCGGCTCCCTCACCTGACCCCACACCCTCGCCCCCTACCGCGTTCTGGATGCAGACTGCGGTAAAAGCGCCCGAAATTACAGCAATCTGCATCCAGAACGCGAAAAAAGCGGAGTCGCTCAGCGGGTTCGGGTGGCGGGGTGGCCCGAGGGATGCACCTCGGTTGGCTTGCGGCAGTCGGCGACGGCGTCGCGAAGGAGCTTGGTCAGCCGCGCGTTGCGCTCCGGCCGGGGAAGCCCGCGCAGCTGCCCGATCGCGACCTGGAATGCCGAGTTGACTACCACGCTGGGCGGGTTGAGCGCTTGCCAGCAGCCCAGCCGGATCCGGGCCCAACGGCCGCCGCGTTCGATGTCGCTGATCCGCCGGTGTGCCCTGGCCAACTGGCGCTCGGCCGCGGCTGGCAATCGCCGGGCCGCGGCGGCGGTCTGCAGGCAACTGGCGACCACACTCTGCGTCGTGCGCAGGTCGCCCCTGCCAGTGTTGATGAGGTCTGGGACGAGTAGCGCCAGCTTGCCGCGGGCCTTGTCGTCATCGATCCAGTCGTTGACCAACCTGGCTAGGGTGGCCAGCGACGGATGGGTGCACCGGGGATGGTCGGTGAACTTCTCGCCGGCGAGCACGGAGACGTACTCCATGACGCAGGCGCCATCCTCGGGGCGGCGGTGGTGACCCCGCTGCAGCAAAGGGAGCTGGTTCGGTGCCCGGCCCGGAACCGGTCCGGAGCGTTCTGATGTCCACATGGTCGGCCTCCAAGGCTCATCTTCCCTGGTGGTCGGGTACCCGTCCAGACCCTGCTCAAGCGAGCAAATCGCCTCACTCCGGAAACCGGGCTTTCAGGCCACGAGCACCACCTGGCGCAACACGATGACTGCGACGAACACCAGGGTCAGCGCGACGTCGAAGGACACTCCACCCACCCGGACCGGTCGAACGACGCGGCGCACCGGCGCGAGGACCGGCTCGGTGAGGCGGTAGACCACCCGGCGTACCGGACCGAGCCCCTCGTAGCGGGCGCCGGGTCCGGCGAGAGAGCTGACCAGATCGATGACGATCCGGGCGATCAGCAACAGCTCGAACAGCACCAGCACCAGTCCGACGAGCGCGAGCAGCGCATCCACTGGCGTCACCTCCTGCACGGACCTAGACCGGATTGCCGGCTGAGCCGGCAGTGTTCATGTCGCCCTGCCAGCATCCGCTCGTCAGATGAGAAAAACCTGAGAGCGGTCAGCTGGCCGCCTCCCCGAGGTCCCGACCGCGGTGAATGTCGGAGTGCGGTAGATGCTGGGCGGGAATGATGCCCAGCCGACCGGCCTGGTAGTCCTCGAAAGCCGTGAGGACTTCCGCCCGGGTGTTCATCACGAACGGGCCGCTCCAGGCGATCGGTTCCCGGATAGGGGCGCCGCCCAGCACGACGATGTCCAGCACGGGGTGTCGCGACTCCTGGTGCACCGCACCGGCGACGGTGATGGCGTCGCCCGGTCCGAACACTGCGAGCTGACCGGTGCGCACGGGCCGGCGCTCGGTGCCGACGGTCCCGGCACCGGCGAGCACATAAACCAGCGCATTGAAGTCCGGACGCCAGGGCAGTCGCAGCGTCGCGCCGGGGCTGATGGTGGCGTGCAGCATCGTCATCGGGGTGTAGGTGGATCCCGGACCGTGGTGCCCGGCGATCTCGCCGGCGATCACCCGGACCAGCGCCCCGCCGTCCGGCGTGGTGAGCAGGGCGGATTCCCTGGCCCGCAGGTCCTGGTAACGGGGTTCGGCCCACTTGAGCTTCGCGGGCAGGTTGACCCACAGCTGCAGGCCGTGGAACAGCCCACCGCTGAGCACCAGGTGCTCCGGCGGCCGCTCGATGTGCAGGATGCCGCCGCCCGCAGTCATCCACTGCGTGTCGCCGTTGGTGATCTCGCCGCCGCCGCCGTTGGAGTCGGCGTGCTCGAAGATGCCGTCAATGATGTAGGTGACGGTTTCGAACCCCCGGTGCGGGTGCCAGGCGGTGCCTTTAGGCTCGCCAGGGGCGTACTCGACCTCGCCCATCTGGTCCATGTGCACGAACGGGTCGAGATCCCGCAGGTCCACCCCGGCGAAGGCACGGCGCACCGGGAACCCCTCGCCCTCATACCCCGACGGTGCGGTCGTCACCGACCGTACCGAGCGATCCAGTGCTTGCGCAGCGGGCTCGGGGATGCGGGCCAGCGTGGTGACGTCCTCAACGGTGACAGCTGGCATGGCCGCCACCCTCCTAACTCATTGACAGTTCAACTATCGCTGTCAACGCCCACGCCGCGCTGCACATTCCACGGTTGGTGTCTACGATGCGCCCCGCGGAGGCCAGGCAGAACTGCCCGCGGAACGCAGGGCGAGCATCGACGCCACCACGGCAGTGCTCGCCGCGATCAGCCCAAGGTAGAGGCCCGCACCGGCACCGCTGGACACGCCGAAGGCGCTGCCCAGGTCGAAGTTACCCAGCTCGCCCAGTCGGTCCAGCTTGGGTGCGTCCACCCCACCGGTGGGGTCCGGGAACGTCGCCCAGCGCATCACGATCGTGATGACTGCCAGTGCGGACAGGCCAAGCGTGATCAGCGATCTGGACCCGGGCAGCGTCAGCCGCCCGCCGAACGCGCTCACGAGCACCCAGCCACCGGCCGCCACCAGCAGAAGCACGGAAAACCAGGCACCGAAGCCCGCGTTCCAGGCATCGACGTCGGCAGATCGGTCGATCCCCAATATCGTGATGCTGGCGCTGTACCACGGTAGAAAACTCGAGATGTACGCCAGCAGAGCCGCGCCGATCACGACCCAGTCCAGGGTCCGCACCGTGCCCGCCTGAGATTCCGCCATGTCTGATCTGCCTCCCAGGGCGACCTTGACCGAGCCGTGCAAGCTACCCTAGGCCGAAGTTCCGTGACGTCCAGCCCCGCCACACACACTGGGCAACAACCCGCCAGCTGGCAATAGATGCAGAGGAAGATTACCGGAGAAATGAGCGAGGGTAAGAGCACGGCTAACTCGGTCGCCGATATCGAGGCCAAGTGGCGACGCGAGTGGGCTGAACGCGGCACCTACCGGTTCGACCGGACCAAGCCGCGCAACGAGGTATTCTCCATCGATACTCCCCCGCCGACCGTCTCCGGCACGCTGCATCCTGGACACTGCTTCTCCTACACCCACACCGACATCATCGCCCGCTACCAGCGGATGCGCGGCAAAGAGGTCTTCTATCCGATGGGGTGGGACGACAACGGCCTGAACACCGAACGCCGGGTCCAACTGATGCTCGGTGTGACCTGTGACCCGAGCCTGCCCTACGACCCGGACTTCAGTATCCCGAACAAGCGCTTGAAGCCCACGGTGGCGATCAGCCGGCCGAACTTCGTCGAGTGCTGCGCTACGGTGACCACACAGTTGGAGAAGCAGTATTTCGAGCTGTGGTCTGCATTGGGGTTGTCAGTCGACTGGACACAGACCTACACCACGATCGGCAAGCACGCGATCCACACTTCGCAGTATGGGTTCCTTGAAATGCTCACCAAGGGCCTGATCTACCGGACCGAGTCCCCGACGCTGTGGGACGTGGATTTCCGGACAGCGGTTGCGCAGGCCGAACTAGAAGATCGCGACATACCGGGCGCCTTTCACCGGTTGCGATTCCGCGCCGAGGCCGATGAGACACCGATTTTCATCGAGACCACCCGCCCGGAACTGCTGCCTGCGTGTGTCGCGCTGGTCGCGCACCCCGATGACGAGCGATACCAGCACCTTTTCGGCACCACGGCACTGTCACCGCTGTTCGACGTGGGAGTCCCGATTGTCGCCCACGAGCTTGCCGAGCCGGGCAAGGGCAGCGGCATCGCGATGATCTGCACCTTCGGCGATACCACGGATGTCACCTGGTGGCGGGAGCTCAAGCTGGACCTTCGAGCGATCGTCGGCAAAGCCGGGCGCATCACCGAGGAGATGCCGCACGGCATCGTCAGCGAGCGCGGCCGCCACGCCTATGCCCAGCTGGCCGGCAAGAAGGTGGCCCAGGCCCGCGAGACGATCGTCGCGTTGCTCAGCGCATCCGGGGAACTGGAAGGCGCACCGCGACCGACGAACCATCCGGTCAAGCATTGGGAGAACGGCAGCAAGCCGCTGGAGATCGTGACCAACCGGCAGTGGTTCATCCGGTATCCCGCCAAGAGCGACATGATCGCCCGTGGCGAGCAACTACGGTGGGCGCCCGAACACATGAAGGCCCGTTATGACGACTGGGTCAACGGGCTCAACGGCGACTGGAACATCACCCGGCAACGGTTCTTCGGTGTTCCCTTCCCCGTGTGGTACCCCATTGAGGCAGACGGCACGGTGGCGCCTGATCGGCCTATCGTGGCCCACGTCGAGGATCTGCCGGTCGATCCCTCCGTCGCTGTCCCCGAGGGTTTCACGGCGCAGCAGCGCGACGTGCCCGGCGGTTTCACGGCTGACCCAGATGTGATGGACACCTGGGCGACGTCGTCGCTGACACCGCAGATCGCCGGGCACTGGATCGACGATGCGGACCTGTGGCAGCGTGTCTACCCGATGGACCTGCGCCCGCAGGCACACGAGATCATCCGGACCTGGCTGTTCTATACGATCGTGCGCAGCCACTACAGCTTCGGCACTCTTCCCTGGTCCACCGCCGCAATCTCCGGCTTCGTCTACGACCCCGACCGCAAGAAACTGTCCAAGTCGTCGGACAACAGCCCGGACACGCCGAACAACCTGATTACCTCCTTCGGCGCCGATGCCGTGCGGTATTGGGCGGCGGGCGGTCGCCCCGGCCTCGACCTGGCCTTCGACCGCAACCAGTTCAAGATCGGCCGCAAGCTGGTGGTGAAACTGCTCAACGTCGCCAAGTTCATCGGTGGATTCGGCGCACCGGCTGCCGGGGCGAGCGCCACGCATCCGCTCGACACCGCCCTGCTACTGCGGCTGGAGAAGACTGTCGCGGAGGCTACCGCAGCGTTTGAGAGTTATGACTACACCAAGGCGTTGCTGGTGACCGAGACCTTCTTCTGGTCCTTCTGTGATGACTATGTCGAGTTGGTGAAAAGCCGCGCCTACCAGCAGGACAGCTCGGCGCTGGCGACGCTGAAACGGGCCCTTGAGATCATGCTTCAGTTGTTCGCGCCGGTTCTGCCGTTCGTCACCGAAGAGGTGTGGTCGCACTCCCATGACGAGTCGATTCACCGCTCTCGGTGGCCCGACTCCGACGCCCTCGGGGTGCAACCAGAGGCCAACGCCGCCCATCTCGACGCCGCCGCGACCCTGCTCCACGAGATCCGTAAGGCGAAGAGCGCCGCGAAGGTCTCCTTGCGTACGGTCGTCAGCCAACTCACCGTGCATGCCAGCGCGGACCATCTTGACCTGGTGGACGCAGTCATCGACGACATCCGCGAAGCCGGGAATGTCGCCAAGGTGTCCACCCGGCCCAGCGACAACGGCGTACGTGTCGACGTGGAACTCGAGCCCGCTGCGACTGGGTGATACCGAGCACGCGTCGCGGTCAGAGAGCAAGACAGGGTCCGTTGAAATCAGCGTGGTCGACCGCGTCGCGGGTGGAGCGGGGGGTGGTCTGGCACCCTCGTCGGCGCACCGCAGCCGTAGCGATGAGGGAGCCCATGAATGATCAAGCACGCCACTGCTAGTGCGTTTGTGTTCTGCGAGTTCCCGCAGGGGTGGCGGCTGGGCTTGATCGAGCACCCGCGCCTGCACAAACGCATGATCGTGGGTGGGCACGTCGAATGTGACGAGACGCAGGCCGAAGCGGCGGTACG
>JALYTS010000041.1:19854-37962 GCA_030854185.1 Actinomycetota bacterium
CGTTTGTGTTCTGCGAGTTCCCGCAGGGGTGGCGGCTGGGCTTGATCGAGCACCCGCGCCTGCACAAACGCATGATCGTGGGTGGGCACGTCGAATGTGACGAGACGCAGGCCGAAGCGGCGGTACGCGAGGCAGCAGAGGAGTCCGGACTGGTGGTGCGGTTGCTGACGGCCCCGTCGCCGGCGTTGCCGCCGGGATATCCGCACGAGCGGGTGGCGGCGCCGTGGTGGATCACCGAGGTGTTGGTGCCTGCGGACAACCACGTGTCCGAGCCGCACAGTCATGTCGATCACCAGTACGTGGCGATCGCCGATTCGCCGGTTCCGGTCAGCGAGCCGGCGCACCCCTTCGGCTGGTTCTCCGCCGAGGAGCTCGCGGACCTGCCGATGTTCGAGGACACGCTGTTGCTGGCTCGTGCGCCGACCACGTTGCGAGCATCGAGCTGCACGAGGGCCTAGCCGCCGACACCAACGACCGCCTGCTCACAGGTGTGTGGGCGTGGCGGGCGGATCGATCCACACCAGGCGGGCGGTGATGTGTGGGCGGCGGCTGAACGCGAGCACCGCGCGTTCAGCCGACCGCAGGCTCATGTGTAGGCCGTGGTCCACCGCGACGACCTTGGCGCAGTCCTCGAACGCGATGCCCCAGGCCGCGATCCGCCCGTCCACCCGGTCGCCGTACTCCTGCACGACAGCGAACAACCGGGGTGCGTCATCAGCCACCAACCCCGCCATCAACTCGGCGAACTCCGCTTCGCCGCACAGCGGAGGGAGCGTGGCCGGGTCGAGCTCTGCGGATGGTTGCTCTGTCTCCACTAGCATCGTGACCTCCTGGAGCGCGTTTCTCGGTTGCCCTAGAGTGTTCTGGACTGTCCATCTATACAAGCGGACGGTCCAGTAACTACCCGAGTGGGCTATTGTGGTGTGCCTTCGCAGCACCGCATCGGGGAGGTCGGTCATGACGCAGGGCCTGGACGCCAGCGGGTCCGTCGTGCGTCGTTGGCAGCTCGCCGCCGCACTCAAGGCTCAACGCGAGCAGGCTGGGCTCACCCAGGAGCAGGCGATCGAGCGGCTGGTCACGGGCTCGGGGCGCTGGTCGAGATCGAAGCTGTCGCGGGTGGAAAACCGTGAGCACCAGGTCAAGCCCCGTGAGGTCGAGCAACTTCTCGACGCCTACGGCGTGACCGATCCTGTGACCCGTGGCGCTCTAGTCCAACTGTCCGAGGTCGCCCGCGAACAGGTCTGGTGGCTCAGCTTCGGCAAGGAGTTTCCTGACCAGTTACGGCCGTTGCTGAGCCTGGAAAGTGGCCTGGTCGGGTTGCGGGATTTTCAGAATCAGCTCGTGCACGGCCTATTGCAGAGCGCCGACTATACGCGGGCGCTCGCGATGTCGATCAATCCTGGTCTGCTGGATCCGGCCGAGCTGGAGCGCCGGGTCGCTGCCCGGATGGCCCGGCAGCAGATCCTCACCAGGGACGATCCACCACAAATGCACTTCATCCTGGACGAGACGATCCTGCAGCGGCTGATCGGCGACCGGATCGTCATGCACGACCAAACGCGGAAGCTGCTGCACTCGACGGAGAAGCCGAATATAACCATCCAGATCCTGCCGCGCGATGTGGGTGGCAGCCCCGGACTGGAGGGGCCGTTCTCGATCCTCACCCTGCCCGATCCGATTCCGGACATCGGGTACACGGAGGGCGCGGCGGGTACGTTCTATGTCGAGGATCGGGACCGGGTGCGAGACTGGGTGTTGCGCTTCGGCATCCTGACCCAGCGGGCCTGGTCCCGCGAGAAGTCGGCCGAAGTGATCGCCGAGGCGATGAAGAACTACAAGTGACCCGGAGGAGGTCAGCGGATGACCACGTTGGATGCCCTGGCCCAGGTTCAGTGGCGTAAGAGCAGCTTCACTGGTGACGGCGGAGGCAACGGCGGCACCTGCGTCGAGGTGGCGGCGCTGCCGGACGGCCGGATCGCCGTCCGCAACAGCAACCACCCCGGTGCCGGTGTCGTATTCTTCACCCGGGCCGAGATGGGCGCCTGGCTCAAAGGTGTCAAGGCCGGCCAATTCGACGACCTCGCCTAACCGTCCACGCAATAACAGGACCGCAATCACCTGACCCGAGAAGCCGGGTGGGATACGTGCGGATCATCGGCTACTCGCCGAGTATCGGGTTCGTACTCACCGTGATTGTCGACCCAAAGGACTGGTCCGGTGTCACCGCGTGGAAAACGCGCGGGGCCGACCTCCGCGACTATCTCGAAATAAGGAGGCCGGCCGATGACCGACACCACCGAGGAGGCTCGGGCTGCCCGCCGTGCCCGCCACGATGCGATCCTCGCCGAGGTCGCTCAGGAAGAGGCCGAGGCCGTTGAGGCCGAAATCGCCGAGCAGGCGAACACTCTGGATATGCTTTGCACCTGCGAATCAACCGGGAACTAGACACGCAGCTGCGCCGGTGAGCTGCCGCCGAGCACATTCCCACCTCCGCGCTGGTCTGGCGTCTGCTCCGGCAGGCCGCGTCGCCCGGGAAGAACTTCACAACCGCTGACTGGGGCGACCGCGCCAGTTGGGCGAGGCCGCCGAGATCGCGGTGATCGAGGCGTCCAGCCAGATCGACCTCAAGCGCTTCCGGGCGAAGGTCAGCGATTTCCTGACCCGGAGCTCGATGAGGAGACACCTCGTGGGCCGGACATTCTCATGTCAAGGCGAAAGCTTCCGCGTCGTAGCCGTCGACGGCACCTGCGGGCCAGCGCGCAGTGGCCCAGTGCGGCAGCTCTACCATCCCCCGCATGTCGCCGCTGTCTCGTGGTCGCAAGAGCAAGAAGAGCAGGACGAGCAGGACGGTCTCCGGTCTGCGGGGTGCTGCGAGCCGTCGGACCGATGGTGCGCTTGCTGGTTCACCGCGCTCGGCGTTTTCGGCGCTTTCGGCGCTGCTGGGACCGCGGCAGCGGCCGGAGTGGTTCGATTCCTCGATCAAGAACGTCCTCGATCGGGCTGGCGTCGTCATGGCGGCTCAGGGGCACAGGGAGCTTGAACAGGCGACCGCGGAGTTGTTGGGCGCCGAACTACACCGCGTCCTGCGTGAGGAACGCGAGGGAATGTGGTTCAGCTGGTGGTTCGAGGAGCTCGTGGAAGCCGCGACGGCTCGGGTCCAGGAGGAGCTGGGTAGCCCGGACGGCGCGTGGGCGCCAGTGTGGCGATTGCTGCACGGTCTCACCTCGATCGGGTCACCGGCGCTGGCGTCCGTCGCGCAGACGGCGTTGGGCCGGGCGAGGAAGGCGTTGCGGGGTGATCCGGTGGTGCGGCAGCAGCCCGACTGGCTGCGGCAGCTCGCGCGGATCACGGCCACCGGTGAGGTGTGGGAGATGCGCGACGCGTACGGCGCGCGCATCGCGCTGATCGCGGGTCTTTCCTATCCCGGTGGGGTGGACCGCTCGGTGTTCCTGTTCGACATCGATGCCTGCGGGTTCATCGAGATCGTCAACGCTGGGGTCTTCGACGACGTGGCGCAGGCGGCCGCCGCGTGGCGAGCGCTGGTAGGTGACCCGGCGCATAGCGCACCGCCGGAGCGGGTCGAATCGGCGGAGCGCCTGCTGTGCCTCGTCCATTGCGAATCCGGAGAAGAGATGCTCCGGGGAACCGAATCGCGGACAGTGCTGGACAACTGGTTCCGGGCGCGCCGCCGGATCCACGATCTCGCAGATGCGCTGCGGAAGCGGGGAGTGTCACTGCCGGAGGCGCGGTCGTTGTACCACGACCTGGACACCGATCCGATGGCAGCGGCGTTCACCGGCTGGCATGTGCGCCGGCACGGCATCGAACCCGATCCGGAGGCCGTCGATGCGCTGGCGCGGGAGTGGATGGAGGGCACCCTGCCCGACACCTGGCACTCGGCCTCACCGCATCGAGTCCAATTCCAGCTCACGTTGATCAACGATTGGATCCCGGACGATCCGATCACCATCGCCGCGAAGGCGCTGTTGCCCGAGTGGGTGCGGTGGCACGGTGAGCAGGCCGGTCTGACCGAACACCTTGTCAACCGTGCCGTCGCTGTCGCCGCAGGGGTGCCTGCGCCGTGAACTCGACGCCACCGACCTCTCAAGGTGACAAAAACGTCGGTGGCGTCGAGTTCACGACATGGAGCAGCGCGCCGACCTGATCACGTTCACCCGATCGGGGTCGACCATGGCGTATTAAACCGGCGCTGGTGACGCTCTTATCAGTAGCCGATGGTGAGGCACTGGAGAACGCCGCTTGTGGAGGTCGGTCCATGAGGACGTCATCGCTCTCGTTGTGCCGGAGCGGATCCGCACGCCGTCGGATCGACTGGCGATGGTCGGTGATCGGGTGGATCGCGGTCGTGGTCCTGCTCGCCTCGGGTTGCGCCACCAGGCCAGTGGAGACGGACGACAATCCGAGCGTCATCTCCTACGCCGGAGCGGCCAGCCGGCTTGACGGGCTGGACCCGGCCGAGGCGCAGGAGCAACTGCGGGATTGGGCCCGGACCGGCCTGGCCGCGCATTTGAAGCTGGACGCCGCGCAGTTCCGCGATGCGCTCTATGACACCGTGCCGGTTCGGGACCAGGCGTTCGCCGACCTGTCACGACAATCCACGGGGCCCGGCAGGGCGCTGTTCGACGGGCGTGGCGTGCTGCACGTTCTGGTCCAGCAGGGCGATCCACACGAGTCCCGCACGATCGGACTGCTCATCGACCAGTACCGGGCCGACGCTGGCGCCGACCCGCAGCAGGTTCAGATACACCACTACCAGATCCGTCCCGACACCCAGACGATCGAGCTGACGCCGGAGAAACCGGAGCCGACCGCGCAGGTCCGATCGGCGCACGGTTTCGTCACGATGCGCATCGACGACCCCAAAGGATTGACCGATTTCTTGGCGAGGAGCAGGCACCTGTCCTGGCTGGAGGTACGGGACAAGGAGATCTGGGCCGGGGGTTGGAACTGGCCCGACGTGCCGGCGGTGCCACTGGACTCCGAGGACGTCTCGGTCATCCAGCGGGGATACCTGCAGCCGGACGCACCACTCCCGGCTTTTTCGCTGGATCCAGGTCCAGCGCCGACCAGGGACGACATCCTGGCGGTGGTCCCGGACCTGCGTCCGGAGCTGGCTGACCGGCTCGTCTCCCAGGACTGGGCCGGCACGCCGTTCCGTTCCGCCGAGGGACTTGCCATGGTCGTCGACGGCGCGCTGTTCCAGAACGATCCGGCGCCAGCGGTCCTGGCTGGGGCGGGGTTGCCCTCGGATTCCAGCCAGCTCTGGGCCCTTCACAATCTGCTTAACGGCCATCCACTTTACAGCCAGGCTCGCAACGATGGGCAGTTGGAAGGCACCAAGGTCGGGATGACCCTCTTCTACTCCGACAAGGTGGCCAAGGACTGGGTGGCGGGAGTCGGCACCGGAGTCCCGACCCAGGCAGTCGGGGGATTCATCCCGAATTCGGGTGCTGACATCCCGTGGAGTCATTGCGACGGAGCCGAGATCCTCAAGGGCGAGTACGGGCGGTTGTGGTTCGGTCAGAACGACTCTGGTTTCACCTTTGACGCCGGCCGGGTCAGCATCGGCCCGCAGGCGACGCGACTGTTCTCCCGGTCGGATGCCGACGGCGGCACCGAGGTCGAACCGAGCTTCGGCTTCGGCCGGGGCATGCGCTGGTGGGACCAGCACTTCCAGGCCGTCGCCGACTACGAACCGCAGTACCAGCGGCTCGACGAGATCATGCGGTGGAGCGGCGCCCTGGAGTGGCTGACCATCAAGACTCCGGTGACGCTGCCGCAGCTCGACGACGCCGCCATCCAGTCCGACCTGAGATTCCACGATTGGTATGCCCAGCACAGTGAGCTGCGGGAACGGTCGCCGATCGATTTCGTGACGCCACCGTCAGCGCAGCATGAGGCCATCCGGACCAAGCCATCGGCGGTCTACCAGACCTGCGGCTTGCTGGGCATCTTCGGCGGTGTCTCGCTGGGCGACGTCATCGAGCGCGAAGGCAATCGGAGTTTTCACGCCGAGCTCCCCGGACCGGTCCGCCGGGATGGTCTGTTCGACGAGACATCGCGTTTCGACGAAGCGACCGGGACCGGGCGCATCAACCAGCTGTGGCTCGACCCCCGAGGTCAGGTCACCGACAACCTCCAGCGCACGTTCTCCACGACGGCGGACGGCCGCAACGTCGACGACGTTGCGGCCACCGGGCGCCAGGTCGCCCCGTTGGGAGGCTTGAAGGTCTGGCGCGCCACAACCGCCACTTGGCAGTACAAGCTGGAGATGACGGTTCGCCCGGGGCTGGTCTCGCAGCGGGTCGAGTTCCAGAACCAGGAACTGGGCGAGTTGGTGGCTCGAAGCGAGGTCACTGACGGCGTCGATTCGGTCACGATCCAGTGGCGGCGGGGACCGCTGGATCGCGCTCGTCGAGCGTTGGAGTCGATCCAGAACCGGTTGCTGGCCCGGCCGGCCGCCGGGCTGCCGGTCGCCACCGACGGCGTGCTGTCCAGTTTCCAGGACGCCAGCGGCCGGACCCTGTACAAGATCGGTGGTCCGGACGATCCCTGGCTCACGATCACCAACGAGGTGCCGCCACCCGGCGACGAGCTGGCCTTACGCCTGGGCGTTCCGGACCCGCGAACCGGCGAGGCCCAGTTCCTTCTGGGGCGTTTCGTGCCCCACCCCGATGTGCCGCCGGTGGACGGCGGACCCCCGTGGATGGAGGTCACTCCCCCGACCGGTGACCATCCGTCCCGAATCATCGCGGCTGTCCTGCCCTCGCGCGACGTTCATACCGTGCGGGTCACCACCCCTGATCGGAGCACCACGATCAGCCAGCTCGGTGATCGGGTGTGGGTTCGGTATGACGATCCGGTCTTCGGGGTCGACGGCACGGCCGAAGGCACGGCCATGCTTCGGGACTTCTCCCGGGTCAACGAGGCGATGGGCGCCGCCACAGCCGCCGGGGACGGGCTGCTCCGCGGAGTCCCTCTCGGCGATGACGGCGTCGCGTTGGCCGGTACGGGTGAGGTGTTCCTTGTCCGGTCGGACCATCCGTGGGCCGGCCGGGTGCGCGAGGCGATCGGTCCTGTTCCCTCCCCGCAGCTGCTGCTGTTCCGGATCGAGGGCGCTCACCTCCTCCAGGTCGACCCGGGGCCGCTCACCAGACTTCCCGGTCCCGCGCAGCGCACCACTCTCGGTGCGATACTGAACACGGGCCAGGGCAACGTCTTCGTCCACCGATCCATGCTCGATTCCGAGCACGGATCGATCACCCCGAACCCCTTGCCGCTCGATGACAAAGTGATTGTCGGCTCGTTCGCGGCGACCGACCACCCTGACGGTGCTGGGCTCACGCATCCCGACGTGCGCATTCACGACGGCGCCGAGTGGTGGCGAATGAGCGGTAGCGGCAGTGCTGCCGGACCCGGTGGCGGTACTGCACTGATGGTGCCCGGGCCGATCTACCTTGCCTGCCCGGACAACAACGAGCACCTCCAAGGTTGCGATGAGGATCACCACTGATGCCTCCTCCCGCACGACGCCCGATCGAGCTTGAACCCGGCACGCCGCTGGCTGATCTGGTCACCCTCGCTCGGGCGGCGTTGGCGCAACCCGACGCGGCGGCACTGGATGCGGCCTACCAGCAGGCCGCCGGGCTTGCCGCGGGAGATCTCTCGCTCTGGTCGGCGCTGGCCGGCGATCACGTGGAAAGCTTGCGCAAACTGGGCCACGTCACGCTGGCGCTGCGGCGCTGCACCGAGTACCTGGACCATGAGTACCTCGACCATGAGTATCAGGTGTCGCTGCGGTTGCAGCGCGCGCAGATCCGTTCCCTCAGCGGTGATCACGCTGGTGCCGAGGCTGATGCCGTCGCAATTCGGGCCCACCTCGCCAGCCAGCCCGATTCCCTGACTCCGGACGGCACCGCGCGGCTGCACCGGGTGGAAGGGCTCTCGGCGGCCGAGCGAGGTGATCTCGACACCGCGGCTGACCATCTGGACGCGGCCTGGCGGATCTTCCACGATACCGGTGACCAGGCCGGTCTGGGGGTCATCGAACTCGACCGGCGCGGGATCGAGGTACGGCAAGGCCAGCCGCACGCTGTCGACGCCGTGCTCGCGGGTGAACCACCGCGGACCGTCTCGGACTACCGGTTGGTCGCGGTGGCGCTGCGGCGCCAGTTGCGCTACGAGGAAGCCCTCGAGGTGCTGCTGCGCTGCCCGGCCGGTGCCGGACTCGACCCCGCGCTGGAGTGGCACCTGCTGTACGACCTGATCGTGTTGTTGCGGCTGATGCGTCAGGACGCCTTCGCGCAACAACTACTCCCGGTGCTGCATCAAGCAGTGGCTGCAACGGCTGATTCGGCGGTGGCCGGCGCGGCGGTGGGCCGGCTCTCCGCCGCCGGCGCGCCCGAGGATGCCTTCTCCCCGCAGTTCGACCGACGGGTCCAGCAGGCCCGTCGGCTGATCACGCAGGGCCGCCTCGACGAGGCCGAGCGGCTGCTGGATGACCTTCGCCCACACGCCCACACGGACCGCGAAGTGTCGACCTGGCACCTGGGCACCGGAGAACTTCAGCTGGCGAGACGCAAGCCCGCCGAGATCCGGTCCTGCGCTCAAGCCGCGGTCGGCCAGCTGACCGCGGCGGTCGCACGCAGCTCGGCAGCCGCGCTCGTCGAGGTCCGGGTCTGCGCGCTGAGATCGATGGGCCACGCCTACGCCCGCCTCGACGTTGACGAACGGGCGACGGAATGCTGGGCGCAAGCCCACCGTCTCGAGGAAGGGATCGCCGCACGCCAGCTCACTGACCGTGTCCGGATCGGGATGTTGCAGGCGGTTCCGGACGAGTATGACGAGCGGATTCGCGCCGCCGCGGAAAAGCTCGACAACCGTGGCCCCGAGGTGACCGCCGCGATCGTCGTTGCCATGGAAGCCGCCCGTGGCGCGACGATTCTGGAAAGCATTCTTCTTGACGAGAACGGCCCTACCCGGGATCTCCCGCGGCTGAGCGATCTCAGCGGCGCCTGGCGGTGGGTGACTGACATAGCCGACGGATTTCCGCCCGGTCAGGTGGTATGGATCATGCATTCGGCTCCGGACCGGGTGCACCATGCTGTCCTGGGCAAGGAACTGCTCTACTACAAGTTCGTCTCCTCCCAGCGGAAAAGCCTGGAGGACGCGATCGACAACCTCATGGCTTGCTGGGGTGCGGAGGAGTCGCTGGAACTCAGCATCGCGAGTGGCGAGTTCGATGAATCCCTCAACGGAATCGCCGAACAGGTCGGTGTCCGGGCGGTGATCCGGGAACTTCCGCGAACGGTCCGCCGGATCGCGATCGTGGCCGGTGGGGAGCTGTCCGACATCCCGTTCGCGGCCGTGGGGACGCCCGGTGACACCGAACCGCTCGGTCTTCGTTACGCGTTGTCCGACCTTCCCTGCCTGTCCGCCCGGCTGCCGCTGCATCAACGATCACTTCGGCTGCGCGGTGAGCGGCAGCTCCTGGTCAACCCGGCGATGATGTTGGACGGCGAGCCTGCCACCCCGGCTCAGTTGCGAAAGACTCTCAAACACGGTCGTCAACGCAGGGTTCGGATCGATGGTCACGGCGAGCACGGCCACGGCGACCCGGCCGGGTCGTGGGTCCAGCTCGCACCCGAAGGACCGGCTGGGCGGCTGCGAGCCGATGATCTCCAACGGATGGATCTCAGTGGCTGCGGGACCCTCGCCGTCGGGGCTTGTGAGTCCGGGATGGCTCAGCGCACCGGGCGCGACGAGCGGGTCGGCTTCGTGCGAGCCGCCATCGCCGCGGGTGCCGCGGCGGTGATCGCGGCACGGTGGATAGCAGCGGATCCGGTGGCGGCGGCGGTGCTCGACCGCTTCGACCGGTACATCCGCTACCTGCCGCGCGACCTGGCTCTGCAGCAGGCCCAGCGCGACGTGTACCGCGGTGCGCCCGACGCTCCGGTGGACCTGCCCGCCCCCGACCATCCAGCCCGATGGGCGTGCTGGACGCTCTACGGGGACTCCGGCTGGCAGACCGGAGTCGGCCCTGTTCGCCGGTCCCTGCGCCGCGGTCTCGACCAGCGGAGGCGACGTGTGGCACAGCTCTGAGGTGCGCCCACCGCGGGTCTTTCTCTCCTTCGCCGGACCTGATCGTGCGACGGCCGAGCGATTTCGCGAAGATCTCAGGCAACGCGACATCGAGGCGTTCGTCTTTCAGCAAGGCAAGAATCTGGTGCTCGACATCAACCAGGCCCTCGCCCAGTCGGACTACTTCGTGCTGCTGTGGTCACAGGCCGCCGTGGATCGTCGGTGGGTCGACGCGGAATGGTCCGCCGCGTTCGCGCGCGAGCTGGCGCAACGGCGATCGTTTCTGTTCATCGTGCGCCTGGACATGGCGCCGTTGCCCCCACTGCTGGCGCCGCGCCACTATCTCGACGCGGTCGACAGCGACTGGGGTGAGCTGGTGAACGAGCTTGTCGCCAGCTGGCGGGGGGATCGTGCGGTCGGCGAGCCGGTGCTGCCCGCGCCGTGCTCGACTGGCACGACAAACGGCGAAGGCGGGCGTCGGAGCATCGTTCTGCGGGTACGCAATCGGGCGCTGTCCGTCGCGCACGTCATTGCTGTTCCGGAGGAATCGACCGGCCAGCAGCTCGAGCGTCTGGTGCGTGTCGCACTCGCCCTGCCGGACGTCGAGAAAAAGTTCGGAGGTGCGGTGGGCATGCGCTTTTACTACCAGCTGCACGGTGCTGGCGGGCAGATTTCCGGCGACGGCGCAACGCTGGCGGAGCTGCGGATCGCCGACGGTGACACGATCGATCTCGTCGTGCAGGTTGAATCGTTCGGTCCCAGCGGATCCACCTCCGCCGTCACGTACCGGCAAGGCTCAGCAACGAGGCTTTCGCCGGCAACGACCCGCTCTCTGGTCAATTCCGCCTTCAACCATCTGATTCCGAGGTGATGGGAGTGTCTCGATCGATGCGGATGCGGGCGGCGATCCTCGCCTGCGGGATCTGCGCTGCCATGATCGCGGGATGTGCGCCGACCGGGTCCTCTGAGCCGACCACGGTGACGAACCCGGGGGTGGTCGCTACGTCTCCGGCGCCGGTTGCGCTGTCTCCGGCGGCGTACCAGGAGACACTCCGCAACGCCGGCGGCGCGATGGCTCCGGGGTTCGACCGCCTGACCACAGCCGGCTCACCAGAGGACTTCCGCGCGGCGCTGGACCAGGCTTCCACGGCCGCCTCGGATGCCGCGCGGCAGCTCGACGTCAACCCGCCCGCGGAGGTGTTGCCGATGCACCGCGACCTGCTCGCGGGGTTGCAGCAGCTCACCACCGATCTGTCCGCGCTCAGCGGTCAGGTGGCGTCGATGGAACTGTGCGCGGCGCCGTCGATCCTCGCTTCGGTGAGCAATACGACGGGTGTGAACGACCTGCGGACGGTGCGCGACGCGCTCGGCTCGGGTCAGCTGGGCACGGGCTACCAGTGGGGCGAGTTCCTGCCCGCCCCCACCCCGCTGCCGGATCGCAGCTTGGCCAACGGTCAACTCGTCGACAGCCGGCGGCGTAACGGTCGCGGCCAATTCAAGATCGACAACGGTACCGGGCACGATGCCGTCGTCAAACTCGTGCAGAGCGGGACCCCGGTGATCTCTGTCTACGTCAGCAAGGGATCGAGCGCCACCGTCGGGCAGATCAATGACGGTAGCTACGAGCTCTTCTTCACCTCCGGGACGGACTGGGACGACCAGCTGAAGGCCTTCACGCGATCCTGCCAGTTCGAACGTTTCGACAAGACAGCGGAATTCGCCACTACGTCAGTCCAGGGTGGTATCGAATACACAATGGAGTCCATCGGTCTGCAGCCGAGTTTCGATGGGAACGCCCGAACTGAATCGGTGCCGGCCCAGTC
Source organism: Actinomycetota bacterium (assembly GCA_030854185.1). Lineage (GTDB taxonomy): Bacteria > Actinomycetota > Actinomycetes > Mycobacteriales > Pseudonocardiaceae. The sequence continues at coordinate 31,779 of JALYTS010000041.1, forward strand.
TTTCCCGCGATAGTTCCCGCGATGGTTTCAGTCAGCCGGGCGGCGGACGATGGCGAACCCGGCCCGGGCGAGGAAGGTGGGCAGGGCGCGGATGGCGTCCCGGTCGAGTTCCTTGATCTCCTCGGGGAGCGTCTCCCAGGGTGCCAGGTACGGGGAGATCTTGCGGAGCTGATCGCGAGTAGGCCCGGGGCGCCAGCCATCGTGGCGGCGTTCAGCTTCCCAGCGTTGGTGTTCGAGGACGGCGAGGTGTTCCACTTCGACCTCGGTGAACGGCGATGCTGGGGGGTCCCAGTCGGTGGCCGGGGCCAGTTCGCAGCCGACTGCCCGCAGTTTCTCACCTAGGTCGGCGGCTTGGGCGCGGTTGGACGCGCGCAGTGTCTCCGGGAGGCTCTCCCAGGGCGCCAGCGCGGGGTCGTCGGGGCTCACGTCGTGCTCGCGGCGGCGGACGTAATCGGCGTGGATGGCTTGCGCCAGCGTTTCCCGGCGGCCGTTGAGCACCACCTCGGGACGGCAGACCCGATCAAACAGGCTGAATCCCTCCACCTTGGCCAGCATACCCGTGGCGGACCGCTCGAGCAGCTCCGCGAGGCTGGATCGACCGGTGGTGCAGGCGATCACGGGACACTCCGGGGGCAGGATCCGGCGGGCCAGCAGGGTGGCGCGGAAGGTCGCGGCATCGTCCCCGAGGCAGATCAATGCCGCACTCGGACGGTTCGCGGGGTTGCCGGCCGGTGGCAGCGGTGCGGGGCGGTCGGGGTCGGAGGGGTCGGCCCGGCAGGTCGTCAGCTCGCAGCTGGTTGCCAAGATCGGGTGGCGGGCGTGCAGGGCCGCGGCCTGGGCGTCGGCGTCCGGGGCGACCAGCGTGATCTGTATCCACCCGAGGTTCGCGCGGTCGAGTCGCCACCGCCGGGCCGCCTCGAGGACCAGTGCGGTGGCGAATCGTCCCGCCCCGAGAATCATCAGATGCGGGGGGTGGCAATCGCGTGCGGTGAGCAGGTCGGGGTGGATGTCGTACAGCGCGGCTGGCCCGGCCTGGTAGGCATTGAAGAACTCGACGTCGACCGGACCGGTGCCGGTGGTGGTGAGGGCCTGCTGGTCCACCAGTTGGCACAACCGCTCGTCCGCCAGTTGGACCAGGCAGCCGATCGGTGATCGCCGGCGGCCTGAGGACGCCGTGACTGCCAGGGCCACCTCGGCGTTGATCACATCGTCGCCGCAGACCGCGATGAGGTACCGGGCGCGGTGCACCCCGGCGCGGGCGAGCGCGACGTCCTCGGTCGCGTCGCCGACCAGGACGGGAACGCCCAGCTCAGCGCACTTTTCGATGGCAGACGGTGGCGGGTTGCAGTCGATGACCACGACCCGGTCGCCCCGGTCGTGGAAGCCGGTGGCGAACCGCAGGCCGGCTTTCCCGAGCCCGCAGATGATCACGTGGCGGCGGAAGAAGAGCCTGATCCGGGCCTGGGTCCACTGCCGGAGAAGGATCGCGCTCAGGGTGCGGAACACGGCGTAGGCGACGGTCAGTGGCGCCACCCAGCGGGCGATCTCCAGCGGCAGCGGGACGGGTGGCTTGTTGGCGTCCCCGCTCATCGAGAACAACTGGATGGCGCCGTAGAGCCGGTCCGGTACGGACAGCCGCGGATCCTGCTGCCCGTACCCGACCACGCCGAGGACCAGGGCAACCAGCGCGGCGACCCCGGCCAACTGCCCGCGGTAGCGTCGCCACGTCCGGCGCAGCCACCGGGCGATCACGGCGTTACCGCGGGCAGGACCGGATCGATCACGACGAGGACCCCTGACCAGGCGACGATGAGTGAATGATGAGGGCAATCATCCCCCACTCCTACGCGCGCGGTAGCTCCGTCACCGGGCTTCGGGGGTTTCACCGAGTCCGGTGTGTTCCAGGTCCAGCGAGCGCTGGATCTGCCGGCGGGTGGCGTCGCTGATCGCGCCGTCGTGGTAGAGACGGTCCAGCTCCGCGCTTTCCACGTCGAGCAGATCCTGGCGTAGCCGGCGGTAAATCGAGGACGCTCGGGTCGGATCCCCGTTCTTATGCTCCTTGATTCGCTCGATGCGGTTCTGCCAGATGGTGCGCAGCCCATGGAGTACGGATTCCGGCGCGGCCGCGGTTTCGGTGAGGTACTCGAGATGGGATAACCCGGCATGGGCCAGCGCGAGTCGCGCGGTGGTGTGTTCTTGACGGACATCGTCGGGCGCTACCGCGATTCCGGCTCGCCGGACCAGCGGCGCGAGGGTGAACTCCTGCACGACAAGGGTGATGACGATGACCGCGGTCGTCAGCAGCACCACCAGGTCCCGACCGGGCAAGGCAGCTCCGCTGCTGGTGGTCAGCGGGATCGACAGCGCGGCGGCCAGCGGCACCACGCCGCGGGCGCCGGCCCAGGACACCACCGCCGGCACCCGCCACGACGACCGCTCGGCGCCCTGGCGCCGCGGCGCTGGAACCCGCAACCGCCGGGCGAATGTCGCCACGACCGTCGCCAGAATGACGAGAAACAGGATCGCGTCGACACTGCCCATACCCGGCGCTCCTCGGTGCGTCCAGCCTGAACCTCAAATGCCGACCAGACTTCCCGGCGCGCCTGGGACGGGAGCCTACCGGGCGCGGCGCCGCGCGGCCCGGCGAAACGTATAGTCCTACCCGGCCGAGCACCGAGGAGTGGACTTGCTTCGTCTGGAAGCGGTGAGCAAGCGCTATGTCCGCGGGCGGTGGGTACTCCAGGACATCGATCTTGAGATTCCCGCTGGCGAGGTCGTGGCGATAGCCGGTGCGAACGGTTCGGGGAAATCGACGCTGCTGCGATTGTTGGCCGGTCTGTCCCGGCCGACGCGGGGCAGTGTGTCCGGGCGACCCGCAGTGATCGGCTACGTGCCGGATCGTTTCCCGCCTCATGAGCGGCTGTCCGCGCTGGAGTATCTCACCCACCTGGGCCGCGTTCGCGGTCTGTGCACGGGCGCGGCCGCTGGGCGGGCGGATCAGCTTCTGGACCGGTTGGCGCTGGTCGGTGGGAAGCACTCCCAGCTGAGGACCCTGTCCAAGGGGAACGCCCAGAAGGTCGCGCTGGCCCAAGCGCTGCTGGTGGCGCCGCAGTTGCTGGTGCTCGACGAACCATGGTCGGGGTTGGACGCGTCGGCGCACGGCACGCTGGCCGCCATCATCGCCGAGGTCGCGGGTTCCGGCGGTCTGGTGGTCTTCACCGATCACCGTGGGTCGATCAGCGGCGTCCACGCGTCGCACACCTACGTCATCGACGCCGGGTGGCTGAGCCGGCGTGCGATGGTGACCGCACGCGAACCGGCGATTGAGGTTGTGCTGATGCAGCCGAGCGGGCGACGGCCACCCGACGTGGACTGGTACGGAGTGGCTGGCGTGCTGGAGGTGACCGGCAGGGCGGAGACCATCACGATCCGAGTCACCCGGGAGGGCTCGGACGCTGTGCTACGGACCGCGTTGGAGCATGGTTGGTCGGTCACGAGCCTGGGTCCGATCGCGGAGCGCACCCGGTGATCGCGCTCATCCGCTACACCGGCGCCACCATGCTGCATTCGCAGCGGTACCTGGCCCCGGTGCTGCTGTTCATGGCCGTGGTGGGCGTGTCGTCGAGCAACGATTCCGGACCGCTTCCCCCCACCTACGGCTTGTGCACGGGCGCGCTGTTCGTCTGCGCGACGTGGCTCACCATCGCTTTGATCAGCGTCGAGGATCCGGCGCACCGGGCGATCACCGTCGTCAGCGCGGGGCGTTCCAGCAGGGTTCTCCTGGCGTCGGTGGTTGTGGCTGTGATCAGCTGCCTGATCCTCACGGTGGTCGGTGTGATGCTGCCGTTGCTGGTCGGAACCCACACGGTCGGTGCCGCTGATCTGGCACTGGGCGTCGAAGCCGAACTCACCGGCGCGTGCGCGGGAATCGCCATCGGCTTGCTGTGCTCGCGGCTGGTGATCCGGCGGCGGGGTTACGCGCTGATCGCCGCGGTCGGGCTGGTTCTGGTTGCGCTGCTCGTGCGCGGCCTACCGCCCATTAACGCGTTGTTGCGCGTGACGGCCAACGCCACGAAATCGGCGGATGTGCTCGGTCCTGCTTTCGGGTTGCTCGCGATCGGCGCCGTGATCCTCGTCGCCGCCTCACTCGCGACGCAGTTCATCACCACCCACCGAGACTGAGCGGGTGTAGGTCATGTCGTCGTCGGCTCGCGGGCCCGGCCAGATCGCGGGTTCGGCCTCGGGTGGGGAACGGTCGGCGCGGGTCCAGCGAAACACGAGCGCGAGCACGGCGAGCAGGACCGGCACCTCTCCGAGCAGCCAAGCCAGAACCGCCCCGCGCCGCTGGTCGGCGAGCAGGTCGGGAACGAAGGGCAGCCGCAGCGCGCCGTAGAAGCTCGTCGCGACGGGTGTCGCCCGGCTGAGTAACCAGCTGGCGAACGCGGCGTGCAGCGCCATCACGGCGAACACCATGACGATCCGACCGATGGCCGGCAGCCCGCGCCCGGGCAGGCTGTGACCCAGTACCGGCCAGAACAGCGCGAGACCGGTCAGCAAGAACGCGGCGTCCATGGCCAGGTGCGCCCAGTGCTGCTGGACGATCGTGTCGAACAGCCCGGTCGGGTAGAGCCCGAAGAGGGTGACGGCCACGGCGGCCCACGCTATGGCTGGGTTGCGAGCAAGCCGCACGGCCGGTGAGTCGAGCAGGCTCACCAGGCGCCGTGCCAGCCGGTCCGGAGCGAGCTCCAGCGCCATGGTCACCCCGTGGCCCAGCACGAGGAGTACCGGGACGAAGGTGGCGATGAGCATGTGCTGGACCATGTGCACGCTGAACACCGCGGGGCCGTAGGTGCCGAGGCCCGACGACGTGGCGACCAGCAGCACCGCGCAACCGGCCAGCCACGCCGTAGTGCGCCCTGCCGGCCAGGGCCGACCGTCGCGGCGCAGGCGGCGTACCCCGGCGAGGTAGAGGGCGGCCGCCAGCACCGCGAGCGGGCCGAACACCAGGTCGAACCGCCACCGCACGGCGAGGTCCACGGCGGTGAGATGGGATGGTAGGTCGTAGCCCAGCAGGTAGACGAGCCTGCTGGGCTGGTAGCCCGCTTCGGCTGGTGGGAACAGCCGGGTCAGCCCGGTGCCGGCGGCGGCCGCCGCGGCGAGCAGCAGGACTTCCAGGGCGGCCAGGCGCAGCGCCATGGTCCACCCTGTGGGCGCCGCGACCGCCGCGCGGGCTCGCTTGGCGACCGCGACCAGCCCCAGGAGCGCTGCGGCGCTGACCACCACCAACCTGCCGTACCCGCTGGTCAGCAGGTCCGACGGAGCGACCGCGTAGGCCGCGGACACCACGCCCGAGGCGCCGACCAGCGGCAGCGACCAGGTCGCGATCGCGGTATGCCGGCGCAGCACCTCATCTTTTCCGGTGCCTGTGCGGGCGAGGTGCACCACCACCGCGATGGTGCTGCCCAGCCAGAGCACGGCGCCGAGCACGTGCAGGGTCAGCGCGTCGCCGGCGATGTCGTGGGACCGCTCGGCGTTGGTGGCCGCGGTCAAGGTGACCGGTAGGAGCCCGGCCAGCGCCAGCAGCAGCAGGCCGACCGCGCTACGCCAGGACAGCGCCCAGCCGGCGAGCAGGCCCACCACCGACGCGACCAACGCCGCCAGCGCCCACCCGGTGGCCTGCTCGATCTGACCGATGCCGGTGACCAGCGCATCGGGACGGGTGAGGAACCGACCCGGGGACATGCCGCTGTTCTCCGCAACGGTGAGCACCGCGACCGCCATGGACGCGCAGGCCTGCACCACCGACCAGCCCCGGGCCGCGCGCAGGCCGGCGTACCCGCTCGGTGACACGAGGCCATCCGGGTCGCCCGGCACCAGCACCGCCGCCAGCAGCAGGTTCCCGACTGCGGCCGCCGCGGCGCCCATCGCCACAACCCGAGCCGCGGGCAGCCCCATATCCACCACCGGCCCCAGCGCCGGTAGTCCGTAAAGCGCCGAGACACTGGGCGCGAACCCGGCGAGCAGGCCCCCGGTCAGGGCCGCGGCCACCGCCAGGCCTAGCGCCAGCGCTGGCCACACTCGCGCCGATCGGCCGTGCACCAGCCGCTCGGTCATGCCGGCGGCCGCAGGCCGGTGCCGGCGCGGCACTGCACCGCAACCGTGGTCGTGGTAATCGCCTCCAAGT
>JALYTS010000213.1 GCA_030854185.1 Actinomycetota bacterium
AATCAAAGCGGTTGAGGAGCGGGTGTGTGATCAGTCCGTGCTCAAGCTCCTGCGTGTGATGTTGCGCGCGGGGGTAGTGGAGAACGGATCGGTCCACAAAGCGACCACTGGGAGCCCACAGGGCGGGTTATGTGCAGCTGCACATAACCCGCCTAATGAGCAGCGCTGGGTTATGCGCAGCGCCTGGCTGTTGGCCCTGGTGGGGGCGGTGGTAGCGGCTGGACGCTGCGCATAACTTGGGCGTGGTCAGAGGTTGGTGAGCCAGCTGAGCAGCTTGGGGTCTTGGTTCCATTCGGCTAGGTCGGCGGTGACGACGTCGTCGTAAACGGTTTCGAGGGCCTTGCGTTTGGCCTCGGTGGAGGCTCGCGCGTAGATCTCGGTGGTGGATAGGTCGACGTGGCCGAGGATGTCCCGGATGTAGGGCAGCGGAACACCGCTGTCGTAGAGGTGCATGGCCCGACTGTGGCGCAGGATGTGTGGGCTGAGGCGGGCGTTGGCGAGCGCCGGATCGGCTGCCTGGGCTTGGTATTTGCGAAGGATCCAGGCGATGCCGCCGCGGCTGAGTTTGGCCTGGTGCTGGTTGAAGAACACCGGATGGTCATCATGACCGGGGCTGTCGAGGTGGCGGTCGGTCAGGTAGGCGCTCAGCAGCGCCGCGGTGTTGGCGTCGATCGGGACGTGACGGGTCTTGCGGCCCTTGCCGGTGAGAGCGGCCATCGCGGGGCCGTCCAGACGGATGTCACTCACGGTCAGATCGGCGAGTTCTTGGACCCTGGCCGCGGTGTCGTAGAGGGTGGCCAGCAGGGTCACGTCTCGTCTGCCTGTGCGGGTGGATCGGTCGGGTAAGGCGAGTAGCTGGCGGGTCTGGGCGACGCTGAGGTGAGCCATGGCCGGGCGGTCGTGTTTCTTGGCGGGAATCGCCAGGATGTCTTGGCAGCACGCCATGCGGGTCGGGTCTTGGGTTTGCATCCAGGAGAAGAATGAGTCGATCGCGGCCAGTCGCTGGTTGCTGGTCGAGGCGCTGTTGTGTCGGCTGGTATGCAGCCAGTCGAGGAATCCGGTGATGGCGGCGGCGTCGATCAGCTCGAGGGTGAGCTTCTCCGGCGGGATGGACCGTTCGTCGCGGAAGTAGCAGATCAACAGTTTGAACGCGTCGCGGTAGGAGACGATCGTGTTGGTCGAGTAGCCGCGCAGCCCGGCCAGGTGAGTGGTCAGGAACCGGCGCAGCAACAGCGCGAAGTCAGTGGCCATGACGCGGCCCTGCCACCATGACGGGCGGGACGACGTCGCCGATCGCCTGCTGGACCCGGGTGGTGATGTCCGGGTAGGACTCGGCGGTCAGGTGCAGGTAGTAGGCGGTGTCGGCCAGCGATGAGTGGCCCATGTAGGTCTGCAGCACCGGCAGTAGCGCGCCGACGTCGTGTCCTTGGGCGAAGCAGCGACGCAGGTTGTTGACCGCGAACGTATGGCGAAGATCATGAGTCCTGGGGCCGTGCCCGCGTCCGCCGTGGGAGATGCGGGCCTGCCACAGAAACCGGCGGAAGTTGTGTCCGACGTTGCCGAGGGTGAGCGGGCTGCCGGCGGGGCCGGGGAAGAACCACTCCCACCGGTCTGGCTGCCCGCCGGTCTGGGCGTGGTAGCAGGCGAGCCTGGTACGCAGGGCCTCGTAGACGGGGACCTGTCGATCCTTGCTGCCCTTCGCGTCGCGGATCTGCAGCACGCCGGCGTCGATGTCGACGTCGCCGACGCGCAGCAGGCGGGCTTCGGAGCAGCGCAGGCCACAGGCGTAGATCGTGCGGAATAGCACCGGCATGACCAGGTGGCGCAGCGGAACCTGGCTGCAGTAGTGGCAGCGGTCGGTCTGGGTGAACAGCGCCGCCAGTTCCCGGTCGGTGTAGATGTGCGGGACGTACCGGGCGGGTCTGGGCAACGCCGACCGGGGCAGCAGGTAGGCCGCGACGCCTCGCCGGCCCAGCCAGCGGGCCAGTTCCCTGACCGGCGCGATCAGGGTCTGCAGGGTCGCGGGTGTGACTTCCCGACGCCGCGCCGCGACGATCCACGCCTGCACCGACGCCTCGGTGAGCGTGTCCAGCCCTGGGAACTCGCTACGGCTGAACGCTTCGAACCGGGCCAGCACCTGCTGCTCGGCGTGGTATTTGTAGCCGACCGCGCGTTTCTCGGCCACCAGGGCCGTGATCGCCTCGGACAGTGTGATGGCGGCGCTCACCGTGTCACCCCCGACCCCGATGCGTCCGGGTCCAGGGCGCACTGGGCCAACAGACTCAGCGACGATTTCAGGTACGCGCCTGTGGCCGTGACCCTCTGGTGGCCGAGGATGTCGGCGATCTGCTCAACCGGTGTGCCCTCTTCCATCAGCCTGGTCGCCAGCGTGTGCCGCAGTGAGTGCATGCCGTGGCGGCGTTTCTCACCCACCGCGACGTGCGCGGCCCGGGCGTGCTTGGTCAGGATCTGATGCAGGTGATCCTGCTCGGAGAACGGGCCGATCGGAGCGGTGTGGCGCAGGAACACCTGCGGGCAGTCGCTTCGTGGTCGGCCGTGCCGGATGTAGTCGATGATCGCCCAGCCGACGTCCTTGAGCAGCGGCAGAGCCACCCGGTGGCCGGTCTTGGCCTGCACCACCGACAGCCGATTACCGGGCCAGTCGAGATCGGCGAACCGGAGCCGTTTGAGGTCGATGCCGCGCAGCCCGAGCCTGGTGATCAACAAGATGATCGCGTAGTCCCGTTTGCCGCCTGGGTTGCCGCGGTCGATCGCCGCCAGGATCTTGGCCACATCGGCCGGGTCCCATACTGATGGGATTCTGGCCTGCTTGGTCGACTTCGCCGCCGGGACCGCCACCAGCACCGCGCCGTCGATCAGCCCGTCGCCGGCGGCGACCCGCAGCAACGACCGTAGGGCGCACAGTTTGTGCTCCACGGTCTTGGCCTGGTAACCCGCCAGGGTGGCCACGAACGCGCCGATGACCCTGGCATCCAAGCCGGCCAGACCACCGCGCCCGGCGGTGAACGCGACGAACTCCCCAGCCACCGTGGCATAAGCCCGCACCGTTGATGCGGCGCAGCCACTGGCCTGCAGCGATGCCCGGAACCGGGCCAGTGTGTCGGCCTGGTCGGCGGCCAGCTTGCTCACGGTCCGGGAATAGCGGCGCAGCACCGCGCCATGGACCGCGAAGTCATCAAGCATCTGCGCGACGCGGAACAAGTACACATCGGTCGGCTTGAGCGTCCCGGCCTGCTCCTTGTCGAAGAAGCCACCGCAGGCCTGGTCGACCCAGGACATCGCCAGATCCAGCGAAAACTCCCGCACCCCACGGAATACGAAGAACCTCTCCAGGCGGCGCCAGCAGCCTCGGTACCAGACCATCGTCGAGGCCTTATAACCCAGACGCACCAACTCGGCATCCAACCCAGACACCAGTTCGGAAACAGCGACCATGACCGCCGACCTCCAATCACGAAGACCCGGCACCATGCCGAGCCGCGCGATCAGAGTCCGCCCGAGTTATGCGCAGCGTCCAGCCGCTACCACCGCCCCCACCAGGGTCAACAGCCAGGCGCTGCGCATAACCCAGCGCTGCTCATTAGGCGGGTTATGCGCAGCTGCACATAACCCGCCCTGCGGGGTCCCCTCCTGTGTTGCTTGCCTGATCCCGTCGACCATCACCCCGGCCTCCAGATAACTCCGGATGAGCTTGAGGATCTTGCGGTCTGACACCTTGCGCGCCACCCGCGCCATCAGCA
>JALYTS010000119.1 GCA_030854185.1 Actinomycetota bacterium
GTCGTGCACCCCGTCGACGACGCCGGCGGCGCGGGCCCGGAACGCCGCGACCGTGCGGCGCAGGGTGCGCTCCGGTCGTTCGGCGAACACCACGCCGCGCAGCACCAGCGTGCACGCGGTACCCACCACCAAGGCGAGCACCAGCCACGGCAGCTGCTCGATCTGGGCGCCGAGGAACTGGGTGAAGAAGTAGGACATGAACCCGATCTGACCCAGCGCGGTGGCGCGCGGCCCGAACCGCCGCACGTAGACCGCTACGACCATGATCGCGACGAACACCACGTCGGCTGCAATCCGGTGCCCGGTGAGCAACGTGCCCAGTGACACCGCAGCCGCCGCCGGCACCGGCAGCAGCACGGTGGTGAGGCGCTGCGCGCCGGGTTCCGGGTCGTTGACCGAGATCGCGGCCACCATGCTCACGATCACACCGAGCAGCACCGCCGTGACGGGCTGACCGGTGAGCCGGGCGATCCCGGTCATCACACCCAGCGAGACGACCATACTGGCGGTCGCAGTGGCGGCCAGCCGCAGCCGCAGCAGCCCGGGATCCGACGCGACCAGCGCGTCGCGCAGCCGTCTGCTGACATCCCGCAGCGTGGCCACCGCACCGATGCTGGCACGGGCAACCGTCGCGACGCGACATGAGCGGTAGTGGGCCAGGCCACGACGCTCTTGTGACTGTTCTGCGGGTGGCGTGGGCCAGCGTTCGGTGGATTGGCAGTTGCGCTGGTCGGTGGTTTGTTCGAGTTGGGTGATCGCGTTGTCGCCCAGATCGAACCCGCGACGGAGGCCTGGGTTGCCGAGGCCACTGGACTGGTCGATCTGTCGGCCTGGCCACCGGGAATCCGGCTGATCCTCCGCAAGGAACGCCCCCACCCGGCGCCCAGCTACGCACCACCGACGCTGACGGCATGCGCATCACCGGGTTCCTCACCACATCCGGCCGGCGGGCCCGGCCGCCAGCTCGCCGACCTGCAGCTGCGGCATCGCCGCCACGCACCCGGGGCGAGGACCCATCCGCGCCGGCAAGGACACCGGGCTGCGCAACCTGCTCTTTCACCACGCAGCGCAGAATCGGATCTGGCTGGCCATCGCTGTCCTGGACTGTCAAGGGGTCAGGGGTTCGAATCCCCTCAGCTCCACCATGACAGCTTTACTAGAACCCCCGGCACACAAAGCCAGGGCTAGCGAGTCTGTCAGGGAAGATCGCAGGTCAGAACCGCCGCACCGTCCAGGTGCGGCGGTTCTGTGCGTCTGTGGGGCACGCTGACGGCGGTAGGTCCGGGGTGCCTCCTCTTGCCGCCGCTGGTCCTGGTAGAGCCGGTACGCCTCCGTGAGGAGGTCAAACGGCTCCTGTAGCTCTTGTTCGGTGACCTTGTGGCCATCGACGTAGAGCTTGGTGAAGAACGCCTTGTTGAGGATGGTCCTGACGGTCTCATTGCCGCGCCGGTACATGGCTTGGGGGTCGTCCAGCAAGTCGAGTGCTCGGTGGAGCAGCGTCTACGGCGCTGCGCACCTGGGCGCGGAACTCGTCTGGCAGTAAGACGGCATGGCCGTAGTGATCTTCAACGGCCTGCTCCATGATTTCCACGGGGATATAGGGCTGGTCACAGGTCTTATCTTCGCGGCCACCGCAGAAGAAGTAATAATAGATGCCGCCGTGTCGGCCTTGGCTGCGTTGCACGATGAAGCGCTGGCGGCAGCGGGCGCACCAGACGACGCCTTTGAGATAGTGGTGATGGGTGCGCTGTCGGGTGCCGCTGCCACTGTGGGAGTCGAGTACCCGTTGGGCTTGGTCGAAGAGTTCTTCGGAGATCAATGGTTGGTGGCGGCCGGAATACTCAATCCCTTTGTAAGTCACGTAACCCACGTAGTAGCGGTGGCCTTCAGGCTGGTGTGTCGTACTGCACGACTCGTGGATGCATCGTAGCTCAACTGGCGTCTATGCGTGCTGATGATCGCTCACTGGTGCCTTCAAAAGCACCAGTGAGCATCCGAATACTGTTTTTAAACTGATATAATATATTTCTAAGTTGCAATAAGGACTCTCAATTAGCCATGACCGATAGCCTTAAGAAAATCTTGCTTTTCCTGATCGAATGGGTCGGAATAAGTTGGTTTGAGAAAATCTACATCAAGCCGATATCTGCGCGTTACCCAATGACAGACGTGATTATCCTTTTGCTTGTCGTGCTCGTCGCAGTTGTTGCCTTTACGGTACAGACCAGACGTAAGCTTAAATCCCTTGAGCCCGAACAGCGGAATAATTACCTAAAGCGCAACGGCATACTGGTTGCATTCGCAGTGTTGCTCATGGGGTTTGCTAGTTGGCAAATGTTTAGGTAGAATCTGCTGTCTACCTTTGAATTAACTAGTATTCGTATTCCTCGGTATCGCCTGCACAACCGCCTTGCTTGCCCGAGGTGGTAACTCCCTGCGCGCCGCTGCCATCGTTTTGGCCTCGTCCCGCGCCAGCTCAAGCACGTGTAGCAGCTCGTCAACCTTGCCCGGCTCCATGATGGCTTCCCAGGTAAACGGTGGTGAAATGGACAGCCACACCGTGCCTTGCGCCACCGTCACGACTACGGTGGCATTAACGCCCTGCATGCCTTTGGCGGCGACTCGGCGAGGTACGCTCATCCTGGGGTATGCCGCCTGTCCAGTAGGCACCGTTTCAGCCTGAACGTGCTTTGAGGGCAGCTTTCGTATGTCGCCGCTCAACGTACTCACGCTTCCCGATGAGGCTCGACAGTATGCACCGGCAAAGTCAGCGCACCGCTAGTTAGTACTGCACCCTCAATAACCGTTTGCTCTTTACCCTCAGCCCGGCGCTGCAACCGCTCACCAGCGGCAATCAGACGCTCGGCGTAGGCCTGCTGTTCGGTGACACTGGCGCTGCCGTCCATCATGCGCATGGCGAGCGGTGTCATCTCTCGGTTGAGCCGGGCCAGCTCGGTCAATAGCTCCCGGTCTTCCCGGATCATCGGGCTTCATCCTGCTCAGCGTGCAGCGCCACCGCCGCACTCGCAAAGGCTGTTGACAGCTCCCGGCACAGCGGCACGGCGTCGGCCGGGCTCAGATACACGCTCGGTCCGTCTCGCCAAGTCTGGAGAACCAGGGACCCGTCACCCATGTTGACCACGAGCACCGTGGGCGGCACGAGGGTACCGGGCCGGATGCCGTGCAACTTCTCATCCTGGCCGTGACTGACGCCGCCCTGGTCACAAGAGTCGTCACACGGTTCTTGGTCGCCAGTCTTATGCACTGTGCTCCGTGCCCCTTAATCTTCCTGCTCGTCTCACGTGGACGGCACCCAGGGCCGGGGCGGGTCCATCCCTTGAGCAGCACGCGGTTCGGGGGATGGTGCCTACCAGCCACGACCTGCGCTGGGGAGTTGGAGAGCGCAAGACCAACCGGCAAGGGCACCAACCGTGCGCTGGGGTAGCCCGTGCGTCCCGGCCCTGGGGCCAGAGGGCAACCTACGGCCGGAGCAGTGATCGAGGCCGTACAAACTGTCTAGCGTTGTGCCGGTCGGTGGCTGGCAACCTGGTTAGGCTAGTCAGCCGAAGCGGTATCGACAGCGAGAGGCGTTAGGCATGACCGACCCTGACCACGCGCAACGGCAAGAGACAGCAGCCGTGGTGCTGTACTGGATGCAGCGGCGTGGCCTGACCCGCAAGATTTTTGCTGACCGCATGGGCAAGTCGCTGAGCTGGGTAGACAAGATTCGGGCCGGAGATCGCCAGCTCGACCGCTTGTCGGTACTGCGTCAGATTGCCAGCGTGCTGGACATTCCGCTTGCGGTGTTGGTTGACCCCGAGGAAGCCGAACGCCAACGGACCTGCCCTGATGACGGGGAAATCGATGCCGTCCGGCAGGCCCTGCGCCGCTATGACGCCATTACGAACGTCTTCCGACCCAACGGTAATGAATTGCCGGAGCCGAACCTAGCCAAGCTGGAGCGGACCGTACGTTTTGGCTGGATGGCGTCTCAGGCCTCTAATTACCAAATCATCGGGCAACTACTGGCGGATCTTATCCGCGACGCTCAGGCAGCAGTCTGGCAGCTCGACAACGACGAGCGGCGCGAGGCGCAAACCTGGCTGGCCTGGACGTACCAACTGACGGCCGCTACGGCCTTTAAGCTCGGCAGTGCCCAACTCGGTTGGGTAGCGGCAGACCGCAGCATCCAGGTTGCTGAACAGACGGATGACCTAACGCTCATCGGCTCGGCCGCACGGCGGGTCGCCCACGCACTTAGTGCGACTCATCAAAGCGATGATGCCGTGGAGTTGGTTAAGTCAGCCGCCAGCCGGCTGGAACCACACCTACGCGGGGCCGATCCAGCGTTCATTTCCGCCTACGGCATGCTGCTCCTCAAAGGGAGCATTGCTGCTGCCCGCCTTAGTCAAGCCGCAGCCGTCCGTGACCTCCAGGACGAAGCGCTGGCCGTCGCTACCCGTCTGGAGACTGACCGGAACGAACATTGGTCGGCCTTTGGAGCTACTAACGTCTTGGTGCACCGCGTGTCGGCGCTCGCGGATATGCAAAGCGGCGGCCGGGTCATTGAGGCCGCCGCCCACATTTCCTACGGTGATCTTATGCACTTGCCCCGTGAGCGTCGGGCGAGCCACTTGCTCGATGTAACGCGCGGCCATCTCCAGGCCGGACAGCGCGACCAGGCCGCACTCACCCTCCTTGAGGCCGACCAGCTCGCCCCGGAAGAGGTGCGCTGCCGTGACCTAACTAAGCAGATCATTACCGATCTCGTCCGCAGTTACCCGCGTGGCTTAGCTCCAATGGTCGGTGTCACCAAGCTGGCGCGAGCAGTTGGGGTAGCAGTGTGAGCAGTCCACAAGAGCCCTCTGACCGGGTGCTCTACATCGTCACCTGTGCGACACCGGCCGCGCGGGATATCGGCAAGCTGGTGACCTTGGCGCAGGACTCGGGTTGGCGGCCATTCGTGATCGCCACACCCTCGGCGTTGCGTTTCATTGACCAATCAGCGCTCGAAGTTCAGACTGGTGCTCCTGTGCGATCTGAGTACAAAGCACCCGGTTCGCCGGACGTGTTGCCACCGGCAGTCGCCATCGTTGTCGGCGGCGCCAGCTTCAATACCATCAACAAGTGGGCGGCTGGGATCTCCGACACGCTAGCGCTGGGACTGCTGACCGAGGGCATCGGGCTTGGTCTGCCCCTTGCGGCACTGCCGTTTCTCAACGCGGCTCAGGCGGCGCATCCGGCCTTTGGTCGCAGCGTCAAGGAATTGCGCGACGCTGGCGTGAAAGTCTTGCTCGGGTTAGAGGGCTACGAACCGCACGTGCCGCACCAAGGCTCGAAGTACCTAGACAGGTACCCGTGGCATGTTGTCTTGGCGGCTGTTGGGAGCGATAAAGTGTAGGTGGCTCGGTCTATCGCCCGCCCCGCGCCTACGCCAACGCTGGACAACCGCACGAGGCCGCGCAGTGAGCTACGGCGAGCGTTGCCTATCCTGCGGCAATGGCACGGCCACGATGACGTCCAGGCCGTAATGCAACGTCTAGCGCCTACCGCTTGAGTCGCGTTACGTCGAGGGCTTCTTCTTTGACGGTGCCGTCTGCCTGGCGCGTTATTTTATACGCCCCGGCGTTCTTCCGGTCGCTGATCGCGGCCACAAGGTCGGTACCTTCAAAATGCAAGCCGGCGCCTGCGTCGGTAGCGTACCCGTCCGGGAATGTGCCACATAGGACACATTCCCGGAATTGCTTCCGCCGGTCGCTGAAGTGCACCGCGTTAGCGAAAGGGAGGAAACTAAGCCCGTCGGCGAACGGTTGCACTTCGCCAAAGGAATCTGTGGTGCCGCCGCTGAACCAACACAGCGACCCGGCCGACTCGCCACCCAGAACAACGCCCTGTTGCCAGCAATCCCGGAGAATCGTGTCCACTCCATGCGCCCGCCATACGGCCAACAAATTAGCCACACTGCCCCGGTCGATCCAGATGACATCTTGGCCGTGCAAGTGCGTGGCGATGTCTGGCACGTTCGGCTTGTCGAACAAGGCCAGGTGACTCGTCGTCACGTCGCTAGCTGCGAAGGCAGCGTAGAAGGCGTCAATGCTGCCCTGTTTGTCACCGGTGCCGGTTGAGATAAAACATAATCTCGGCCGTGACGGCTTACCTGTCAGCCCAAAGGCATAGCGGAAAACCGGCGATTGCCGCCACGGGTCACGCGCCCGGTTGAAGCCCATGGAGGTGGCAAGGATGGTGGGATGCTCAACTGTCATAGTCACTACCACCTACTGGCTAGGAACGTCCCACATGCATAAGGGATGACCCTACCAACCTCGAGTGGACGGCGCATTAGACAGAAGACGCCAATCAATGTGGGCGCTAGTCCGTCGGTGGCTTGAGGCCCCGTACGAGACTTTGGCGACTACTGGGCACACGCCCGCTCCGGCGCGTGCTTCACCTGGACACTCCACCGTGAAGTAGGCACCAAGTCCCGCAAACGCGTGCAGCCCCGGCAGGAAGCCTGCGAGGCCCAACGCTCGAACATGGAAGCGCTAGGCGGCGGCGACTCGTACCCCTCGCTTACGCAAGATCCTTTTACGGTGCTCTGGCTCATGGCGAATCGCTCCGCAAGCTCCCCCACCGTCGCGCCTGCCTGGAACTCCCCCGTCAACCGGCATGGCTCCGTCTCGCCAAGTCCGTCCATGACCCGCTGTTGCACTCGTGCCCCCTCCGCAGCGACCAGAGCGCCCGCACGTTGACGCAACTGTTGGAGGCTGTTGTGGGATTCCCCGATCGCATCGAGTGGGTCGTCGAGATCGCCCGCTTGCCGGCCAAGGTGTGGGCTGCGCTGACCACGGCCGAGGGTCTGGGCAGCTGGTTCGGCAACCAGGCGACGATCGCTGACCGTGGTCGAAACCGGCTTCGCTCAGTTGCCGGAAGGCGCCTACCGCAAGGAGTACGACAGCCACACTCAGGGTTGGGCGAGCGAGCTGGGTGAACTGGTCGACTACGTCGATGCCGCCTGACATCGAGGCGATCGCCGTACAGGTCTTCGTCGCCCTGGCCGACCCGAGTCAGCGCGCCATCGTTGCCGCGCTGGCGTCGGGCGGTCCCGCCATGGCCACGGACCTGGCCGATCGCCTGCCGATCACGCGGCAGGCGATCGGCCAAACACCTTGTCCTGCTGGCCGAGGCCGGCCTGGTGACGGCCGAACCGGGGGAGCGGCGCCGGGTGCGGTAAAGGCTGCGCTCCGCGCCGATGCAGATGGCGCAACAGTTCCTGGCCGCGCTGGCCCGCGACTGGGACGGCTCGCTCGACGCGTTGCAGGACCACCTCAGTCGGTGAGCCCACGAAGCTCGGCAAATCATGAGTGATCACAGTTTCACCACCAGCTTCTCGGTGGATCGGACTCCGAAGGAAGCCTTCGACGCCATCACGAATGTTCGTGGAGTTTCCTCCGCCACCGGGTCGACGCCGCGGACGTCGTGATCGAGGACTACTGGGTGAGGCGGTAGCCGGTGGCCGCAGCGAAATCCGCGGCCAGCGCGAACCGGTCGCCACGCACCAGGGTGTGGCGCCATTCGACCGGGTGGCCCTGGGCGAGTCCGCGCCGGTTGATGGAAAACGCGGCAGTACCGGGTGGGCAGCGCAGTTGGGCACGTTCGGCGGGGGTGGGAATCACCGCGTGGACGTCCTCGTGCCCGCGGTCCAGCCGTATCCCGGCACGGGCGGCCAGTTCGGCGTAGAGGCTGGTGTGGGTGAAGTCGGCGCCCAGCAGCGGAGCGGCCAGCGCGGCGGGCAGCCACACCCGGTCCAGCGCGAGCGGCTCATCGCCCGCCAGGCGCAGGCGTTCCAGGTAGACCAGCGGGGCGGACGCGTCGAGGCCGAGGCGGTCGGCGACGACGGCGTCGGCGCGGGTGTCGAAGCGTTGCACGACGCTGTGCTGCGGCAGACCCGCAGCCTCGACCGAGGCGAACAGGCTGTAAAGGGCACCCATCGGTTGCTGGATCTCCGGCGGCGGCGCGACCCGGGGCTGGCGTCCGCGTTCGGCGACGACCACCCCGTCGGCCCGAAGTTGCCGCAGTGCCTGGCGAACCGTGTGCCGGCTCACGCCGTACTCCGCGACCAGCGCAAACTCGCTGGAGAACTCCTCGCCGAACTCACCAGCCGCCAGGCGGGCGACCAGGGCGTGTTGCAGCTGCTGCCAGAGGGGCTGCGCACTAGTCCGGTCGAGTGCTTGTGCCGCCATGTCGCCCGTCCATCCGTCAAATGTCCGATCAAAGTCTATTGTAAACGTACGGACATTTGAGGGTGAGGAGCGGGCTGATGATGCAGGTGGAGGTGATCGCCACCGAGGAGCTCGGCGACCGCAGCTACGTGGTGCATGACGGGCAGGTGGCGGTGGTCGTCGACCCGCAGCGTGACATCGACCGGATCGAGGCCGTGCTGGCGCGGCTGGGAGCGCGGTGCGTGCTGGTGGTGGAGACGCACATCCACAACGACTACGTCAGCGGCGGCTACCAGTTGGCTCGAACCACCGGCGCCGAGTACGCCATGCCCGCGGACGACGAAGTCGGCTTCGATCGGCACCCGCTGCACGACGGCGACGAACTGACCGCGGGCACGATGACCGTGCGCGCAGTGGCCACTCCCGGCCACACCGACCACCACCTGTCCTACCTCGTCTCCGATGGCAGCGGCACACCGGTGGTGTTCACCGGCGGCTCACTGCTCTACGGAAGCGTCGGGCGCACCGATCTGGTCGACCCCGCGCGCACCGAGGAACTGGCCCGCGCGCAGTACCACTCCGCCCGCCGGCTCGCGGAGCTGCTTCCCCCGGAGGCCCGGGTCTACCCCACGCACGGCTTCGGCAGCTTCTGCTCAGCCGGGTCGACCAGTGGCGGCGCCGAGAGCACGATCGGCGAGCAAAGCCGGGTCAACGACGCGTTGACCGAACCGGACCCGAGCCGGTTCGTCGAGCGGCTGGTGGCAGGCCTGACCGCCTACCCGGCTTACTACGCGCACGTCGGCGCACGCAACCGCGGTGGGCCCGCGCCGATCGACCTGTCGGCACCCGAGCCGGTGGAGCGCGACCAGTTGCACAAGCGGATCACCGCCGGGGAGTGGGTCGTCGACCTGCGCGATCGCACCGCGTATGCCGCCGATCACGTCGCGGGAACCATCGGCATCGGGTTGGGCACTCAGTTCGCTGCCTGGCTGGGCTGGCTGATTCCCTGGGGCACCCCGCTGACCCTGATCGGCCAGACCCGCCAGCAGGTCAGCGACGCCCAGCGGCAACTGGTCCGCATCGGCATCGATCACCTCGCCGGCGCGGCCGTCGGTGAGCCGGCCGATATCGCCGATCCCGCTGACCGGCGCAGCTATCCCGTTGCGTCGTTCGCCGATCTCGCCGACCGGGACTGCGAGCACACCGTGGTCGTCGACGTCCGCCGCGACGAGGAATGGGCGGTCAGTCACATTCCCGGTGCGCTGCACGTGCCGCTGCAGGACCTGTTGCAACGGCTGGATGAGATCCCTGGCAAGCAGTTGTGGGTGCACTGCGAGGCCGGCTACCGGGCCAGCGTCGCCTCCGCCCTGCTCGACCGAGCAGGACACGACGTGGTCTGCGTGGATGACGAGTACGGCCACGCCGAGGAGCTGGGTCTCGTCGCCCGATCGGTGAGCCGGTGACGGTCGGCCCGGCGACTACGGTCACGCCCGAGGTCCCGTCCGCCGTCACGCCCGAGGTCACGGCCGGACCCCCCGCCGTCGAAGCGGGTCGCTGGCGCGTCGCCCCGGGGCTGCTTCTGGCGCTGGTGGTCGCCGTTATCGCGACGATGCTGGGCGCCCTGGCGCCGATCGTGGGCGGCCCGGTGTTCGGGATCCTGATCGGCGCCGTGGCGGCCGCGGTGATCCCGGCGCTGCGGGCACCACGGTGGAAACCCGGGTGCACGGTGGCGTCGAAGCAGGTTCTGCAGTTGTCGATCGTGGTGCTGGGCGCCGGGTTGTCGTTGCAGCAGGTCGTGGCCGTAGGCAGGCAATCGCTGCCGGTCATGCTGGGGACACTGGCGGTCGCGCTGGGTGGCGCCTGGGTGTTGGGCCGGCTGCTCAACGTCCGCGGTGACACCCAGATCCTGATCGGGGTGGGCACCGGGATCTGCGGTGCGTCGGCGATCGCGGCCACCACCGCCGTCATCAAGGCCAAGGACTGCGAGGTCGCCTACTCCATCGGCACGATCTTCACCTTCAACATCGCCGCCGTCCTTCTCTTCCCGCCGATCGGGCATCTGCTCGGGATGAGCCCGCACGCCTTCGGCCTGTGGAGCGGCACAGCGATCAACGACACATCCTCGGTGGTGGCCGCCGCCTACACCTACGGCGGCGACGCCGGGTCCGCCGGACTCGTCGTCAAGCTCACCCGGACCCTGATGCTGATCCCGATCGTGATCGCGCTCGCTATCCTCAAGGCGCGCAAGGAAACCACTGGTTTCAGTGTCCGTGCCATGCCCTGGCGCAAGATCGTGCCATTGTTCCTGGTCGGGTTCATCGTGGCCGCCGGACTGGACAGCCTCGGGCTGATCCCGAACTCCTGGCACCCGGTGCTCTCGGTGCTGGGCACCTTCCTGATCACCACGGCGCTGGCCGGGATCGGGTTGTCGCTCCGGTCGGCTGACATGCGCAAGGTAGGGCGTCGCCCGTTGCTCTTGGGAGCGCTGCTGTGGGTGGCCGTGGCGACCAGCAGCCTAGCCCTGCAAGCCCTAACCGGCACGATCTGACCCCAACCGCCGTTGGCGCAGTCTGGATGCAGACTGCGCCAAAAGGCCCCGGAATCACAGCAGTCTGCATCCAGACTGCGCTTGAAACAGCGTGGACGATGCTCAGTGCGGTTGGGTTTCGCGCTCCAGGCGCGCCTGATCGGGGGTTAGCTGGACGCCGACGTGGTGCTTCTGGATCAGGGCCCAGCCTTGGAAACCCGCCGCGACGGTCAGCGCCACACCGATCGCAGACAGCACGATGCCGATGGTCGCGCCGGCATCAGCAGGGCCGTTCCAGTACCGGTAGTAGGCGAAGAAGCTGATGATGAACGCCACCAACGCCGCCACGTTGAGTCCCATATGGATCCGCCCGGTCAGTTTGGCCGGAGTTCCGCTCGGGATGGCCGCCGCCCAGTCGATGAAACCCGGGATGGCAGCGACGATCGACATCACCACGGCGGCGGCGTTGACGGCGATGGTCAGCTTCAGCCAGAACAGATCCGGGACCACGGCATAGGCGACAAATCCGGCCAGCGTTGCGGTGTTGAACGCGATGGGGTAGGCGACCAGCATGGGATGTACCGGGTGACCGAGGATCGTGACCTTGCTGTGCATGACGTGCCTCCCTGCGGCTGCGACCGGCGGCTAGACGGCCGCTCCAGATCTCTGAGTTTCGCAAATACAGCTTGGTCTTATTATTCCGAGAGGTCAACGGTCAGCAGCAAGCGCGATTTTCGAACCGCGCGGTAGCCGTTACGGTGAACGCGTGGCATCCCGACCGTCTGACGGCGACCTGCGCGAAGAGCCGCCGACTCTGTCGGCGCTGACCGCTGTGGCAGCGCTGACTGATCCGTTTCGTCGCCGGCTGTACGGGTTGATCCGCCGTTCCCGCCGGCCGGTCAACCGCGAACAGGCCGCCGCGAGCGTCGGGATCTCCCGGAAGCTCGCCGCGTTTCACCTAGACAAGTTGGTGGAAGTCGGCTTGCTGCGCGCGACCCACGAGCCGGTGGGACAGGTCCGCAAGGTGGGTCGCACGCCCAAGGTCTACCAGCCGACCAAGGCGGTCGTGCGGATCAGCATCCCGGAGCACCAACACGACATGCTGGCCGAGATTCTCCTGGACGCTGTGATCGATCAACGGGCCGGCGAAACCGCCCAGCAGGCGGCCCTGCGGCTGGCTGCCCAATGCGGCGAGGATCTCGGCTGCGCCGAACGGGACCGGGTCCGCCCGGGTCGGCTCGGCGCCGAACGAGCGCTGACCCTGGCCGAGGGTGTGCTGAGCAGGCACGGTTTCGAACCCGCCCGCGACGACCCCACGATCCTGCGGTTGCGCAACTGTCCCTTCCACCCGCTGGCGGCCAAGGCCCCCGAGCTCGTCTGCGGGATCAACCACGCGTTCCTCACCGGTTTCCTGCACGGCCTTCAAGCAACCACCGTGCAGGCAGATCTGGCGCCCCACCCCCCAGAGTGCTGCGTCGTGCTCCGCGCCGCCTCGACCACCTCGGACTCCAAGTCCCAGGACGGATGAGGCGAGCGGGTGTCATGGATCTGAACCGACGCCAGTTCATCGCCGGCGCCACCGTCACGGTGGCGGGCACGCTCGGCCTCGGTGCAGCCTGTGGCGCGGCGACAAGATCGCCTACCGCGCTGCCACCGCCCGAGCAGTCTGGGATGGATCATGTCGTCGTGGTGATGATGGAGAACCGTTCCTTCGACCACTACCTCGGATGGCTGCCGGGCGCAGACGGAAAGCAGGACGGGCTCAGTTACGTCGATAAGACTGGTAACCGCCATGTCACGCAGCACCTGGATAGTTTCACCGGTTGCGGTCACCCTGACCCGGATCATTCATACCAAGGTGGCCGCATCCAGTACGGCGGCGGCGCCTGCGACGGTTTCCTACGCTCGGGCAGCAACGACGAGTTCGCGATCGGCTACTTCGAAGGCGCAGATCTGGCCTTCTTCGGCCACGCCGCCCGCGACTGGACGACCTGCGATCGGTACTTCGCGGCCCTGATGGGGCCGACCTTCCCGAACCGCCTCTTTCAGCACGCCGCCCAAACCGACCGGATCTCCAATGTCATGGAGCCGACCAAGATACCGACCATCTGGGACCGGCTCGCCGAACGCGGTCTCAGCGCGCACTACTACTTCAGCGACCTGCCCTTCACCGCCCTGTGGGGCCCGAAGTACCGAGCCATCACGCTCCCGTTCGCCCGGTTCCTTCTCGACGCCAAGGCCGGGACCCTGCCCGCCGTCTCGTTCGTCGATCCGCGATTTCTCGACGGCACTGCCGGCACATCCGGTGACGATCACCCGTTGTCCGATATCCGAGTTGGTCAACATTTCCTCAACACTGTTTACGACGCAATCGTCTCCAGCCCGAACTGGGAGCGCACTGTACTGGTCATCAACTATGACGAATGGGGCGGGTTTTTCGACCACGTGCCCCCGACCATCGCGCCCGACCCGCGGCCCGACCTCGGTACGGGGTTGCGTGGTATCCGGGTGCCGTGCCTGGTCATCTCGCCGCGAGCGCGCCGGCGGACCATCGCGCATGGGACCTACGATCACACCTCGGTGCTGAAAATGATCGAGTGGCGATTCGGCCTCCAACCGCTCACCGTGCGCG
>JALYTS010000120.1 GCA_030854185.1 Actinomycetota bacterium
GGCCGGCACCGGACAGGGCCAGCAGTGCCCCGAGCACGGTCGCCGGCCCGTGGGCGCGGGCCGCGGCGTCGTCGGCGCACATCTCCAGCAGCCGAGCGACCTCGGCCGCTCCGATGGTGACCAGCTCGACGCGGGGCAGGATTGTGGCCAGCCCACGGGTGAGCGCCAGGATCAGGTGGTGGCGCCCGGCCAGGTGGGCGCGCTCGTGGGACAACACCGCATCCAGGTGGCGCGCATCGAGGGCGTCCACCGCGGCGCTGGTGACCACGATCGTGTTCGGTCGGCCCGGGACGCAGTAGGCGACGCGTTGCGGGGCGTCGAGAACCACCGCCTCCAACCCGTCGATATGACGTCCGGCGATGCGGGTCATCCGCGCGTGCTCATGGGTGCTCGCCCGCGCCCGCAGCACCGACCGGCTCAGGCGCCAGACCAAGACAGCCACAGCCGCCACGGCGACCGTGGCGAGCAGAAACAGCCCGATCTGGACGGGCACGCCGGCACGACCGGCGGCGGCTTCTCGCAACGTGGCCAAGCAGCTGCTGACGACAGCGTGGCCCGGCTGGTCCGCATCGCGGAACAGCTCGACAGCCAGGAAGACCACGGCGATGATCCAGGAACCCACCACGCTGCCGATCGCGACCAGCCACGCGACCACCCCCAGGCGCGGCGCCACTCCCGCGCGGGTCAACCGGGTGAGCAGCCGTGGCCCGAGGACCGCGATGGTGAAGCTGTACAGCAGCAGGCAGACCGCGACGCTCATTCGACGTCCGACGTTGAGGTCAGCCGTTGCAGCGCCGTGCGCAGCGTCGCGGACTCCTCGTCGCTGATCTGCTCCAAAAAGTGGGTCAGCACCAGACCAGGATCCCCGCCGCCATCCAGCGCGTCACGCATCAACCGGGCGCTGTACTCCTCCCGGGTGTGCACGGGCCAGTAGAGAAACGCCTTACCCTGGCGCTGCCGGGACAGCCAACCCTTGCGGTGCAGGTTGTCCATCGTGGACATCACCGTGGTGTAGGCGATCTCCCGCTGCGCGCGCAGGTCCTCGAACACTGCGCGCACCGTGGTCATGCCCGCACGGCTCCACAGCCGATCCATCACCACCGCTTCAAGCTCACCGAACCCGCGCACACTGCCCTCCTGCTCTTGGCTGCCTACCCAGCCTACGGCTGGCGAACAACCACCACACACCCACAAGCTACTATCTACGTACAGAGACCGTAGATTAGGTAGTGAGTCTGGGAAGCGGAGCGCTTACCGTGAGTGTGGATGCCCGGACGGGCCCGTGGAACAGCTGGGGGGGTGCGGCGCGTGGGTGAGGTGCTGTTCGGGACGACGCTGTTGGCCGCGTTCCTCGGCGGTGTGGTCGCGTTGTTGGCGCCGTGCTGCGTGTCGGTGATGCTGCCCGCCTACCTGGCCACCGGATTCCGCCACCGCGGCGGTGTCGTGCCGGCGACGTTGGTGTTCGGGGCTGGGGTGGGCACGGTGATCCTGCCCATCGGGCTGGGCGCCACCGCGTTGAGCAGCCTGCTGGTCACCCAGCACCTGTGGATCTTCTCCCTCGGGGGCGCGCTGATGATCGCCGGTGGTGTCGCGGTCCTGGCGGGGTGGAAACCCAACCTGCCGATGCCCGGGGGCCGCGCCGTGAAAGAGGGCAGTTTCAGCTCGGCCTACGTGCTGGGTGCGTTCTCGGGTGCGGCCAGCGCCTGCTGCGCGCCGGTCCTGGCCGGCGTCGCCATCCTCTCCGGCGCCGCTGCGTCGTTCCCGGCGGCGCTGGCCATCGGTGGTGCTTACGTCGCCGGGATGGTCACGCCGCTGGCGCTGGTCGCGCTGGCCTGGGACCGGCGCCGCGAGCGCGCCGTCCGGCTGCTGACCGAACGCACCGTGCGGCTAGGGCTCGGGCGCTGGCAACGCGAGATGGCGCTGGGCAGCGCGGCCAGTGGCCTGTTGATGGTCGGCATGGGCCTGCTGTCGGTGGTGTTGGCGTTCACCGGGCCAGGCATGCCCAGCGGGGGCTGGCAGACCGAGCTCAGCGCCTGGCTACAACACATCAGCGCCAGCGCCCTGGGCGCCCTGGCCTGGATTCCCGGCTGGATCCTCGCCGCGGTGCTGGTGGTCGGCTTCGTCCTGCTCATCCGCCGCGCCCTCCGTTCCCACAAGACTCCCGCCGCGAGCGTCCCGCCTGGCGGCTGTGACGACGTCGCCGAGTCCACCCCCACGCCCACTTCCGTCACCGTCGAGGAGAACCGACGTGAGCAACAGCACCGGTAAGGCCGCCCCCAAGAGTCCCGCTGGCGAGCTCCAGCGGCTGCGGAGCGGATCGGCGGGTCGTCGACGGGGGATGACCATCGGGGTGGTTGTCCTCGTCGTCTTCGCTGTCGTCGTGCTGTACCTGATCTACCAGAGTTCCCAGAGCAAGCAGAGCGGTGCTGCGGGTGGCAGCGGCTACACCCACACGGTCGGCCAGCCCCGCGCGGGCGCCACGGCTCCCGAGTTCACGCTGACGTCGGGTAGCGGTGGGCAGGTCAGCTTGGCTGACTTCCGCGGCAAGAATGTCTTGCTGTACTTCCAGGAGGGGCTGTCCTGCCAGCCGTGCTGGGATCAGATCCGCGACCTGGAGAAAAACCAAAGCCAGCTGCGCGCCGCGGGAGTGGACACGGTGGTGTCGATCACCACCGACCCCGCGAACCTGATCGGACAAAAGGTGACCGATGAGAAGCTGTCCACCCCGGTGCTGTCCGACCCGACCCTGCAGGTTTCCCGGACCTACCAGGCCAACCAGTACGGGATGATGGGCGACATGCGCGACGGCCACAGCTTCGTGCTGGTCGGCCCCGACGGGATCATCCGCTGGCGAGCCGACTACGGCGGCGCACCCAACTACACGATGTTCCTCCCCACCGGCAAGGTGCTCGCCGACCTGGCCCGGGAACGGACACCGTGACCCACCCGATCCAGATCACCCTGCTCACCCAATCCTCCTGTGGCTTCTGCGATCACGCCAAGGAGGTCCTGAGCCGAGTCGGCGCCGACTATCCGCTAGAGATCACCGAGATCGACCTAGCCGGCGAGGAAGGGCAGCTGCTGGCGGCTCGCGCGGGCGTGCTGTTCGCCCCCGGCGTGCTCGTCGACGGCGAGTCCTTCTCCTTCGGGCGGATCTCGGAACGCAAACTGCGCCGCACCCTCGACCAGCGCCGCCAGGAACGCTCCGCACACGCATGAGCGCCGTCGCGCCCTTGTGGCGCCGGGTTGCCGTTGCGCTGGTTATTGCGGTGGCCACGGTGCTCGGCGGTGCGACGCCGGCCAACGCTCATCCGACGCTGTTGTTCACCGACCCGGCCGCCGACACCGCAGTCCCGACATCACCTCCGGTCATTTCCTTGGTGTTCGGAGAGGCCGTCACGGTCGGCCCGCACGCCGTCGCGGTGCTGGACAGCGACGGCCACCCAGTGCGCGTGGGGCCGGCGAGCACGGCCCGCGACGGGACGATCGTCACTGCAAGCCTTACCGGTGTGCTGCCGCCGGGCACCTACCTGGTGCGCTGGCAAGTGACCGGCTCCGACGGTGACCTGGTCGACCAGGAGTTCCGCTTCGCGGTGGGCACCGCGATCTCCGGTGCCGGCACTAGCAGTGGCGCCCAGCCGGTCTCCTGGGGCGATGCGGTGCTGCGCTGGCTGCTGTTCGCTGGTCTCGCGGTGGCGCTGGGTGGCGTGATCGGCGAGCGGTTCACCACCTCGGCACGAGCCGAGAAACCCACCTTGCCGCCGATACGGTCGTGGATCCTGCCCGGGGCGCTACTCGGCCTGGCCGGTGTCGTGGGATTGGCGGCGCTGCTGGTCACCGACACCGCCGCCGTGAGCACCCTGTGGCAGAGCCGAGCGGGACAGCTCCTGCTCGCTGAGGCCCTCGGCCTGGCGGTGGCTGCCGGACTGGCTGCCGTCGGAGGCGGGGGTGCTCGGGTGTGGGCGGTGCTGCCGTTGGCGGCGGTCGCGGTCGCCGAGGGGCTGCGCTCACACGCCAACATCGCCGCTCCCGGCTGGGGAGCGGTACTGATCGGCGTCCACCTGGCCGCCGTGGCCCTCTGGGTGGGGGCATTGCTGCACGTGGTCCGCGCCGCGCTCGCCTGGCGCGGTGAACCACCCGCGATGCGCTGGGTGCTGTTCGGTTACCTCCGGCTCGCGGCGTGGATGTTCATCATCGCCATCGGCACCGGCACGATCACCGCACTCCTGCTCGTGCCCCTTCCCGCAGTGCTGACCAGCACCTACGGGCAGGTCCTGCTGATCAAGCTCGCCCTCGTCGCCATTGCCGCCGGAATGGCGCTAGCCGCACGCCGGACTCTGCGCCACTCACTGGGCCCCCAGGATCGGCTCGATCGAGTACGCACCTTGACTCGGGTCGAAAGCACCGTGCTGGTCGCCGTGCTCGCTCTGAGCGCTGTGCTGGTCTCCACCGCGCCGGCCAGCAGCCAACAACCCACCCCACCGCCACCGCACGGTCTGGTGGTGCCACTGGGTACCATGATCGGCCAGGTCGGCGTCAGCGCCTCAGCCAGCCAGGACCAGTTGGTGGTGCGACTGTCCACGCCCCGACGGGGCGACTACTACGCACCCCAGCCCGCGCCGGACTACACACTGTCCGGTCAGGTCAGCGCCAACCGTTCCGGCACCACCGCCCCGGAGTTCCGCGGGTGCGGCCCGGGTTGCTTCGTGTCCACCGTGGGCTGGCGCGACGGCGACAACGTGCTAACACTGCGCGTGAACGCACCCAGCTGGCGCGGCGGCACCGCGAGCATGCTCATCCCGTGGCCCGCTCAACCCGGCGCCGACGAGCTGACCCGGGCGGTCGCGGCGCTGCGCACGGCTGACCGCATCACCGTCTACGAAACGGTCACCAGCGACACCACCACCGGTCCAGGCGCGCCGCAACGGCTCGACCTCGACGGATCGTTCTTCGTGTCCCAGGAACCCTACGCCTCAGGTACCGCGCCGATCACCGTCCGGATCTCCCACGATGGCCAGCCGGTCCGGCTCGCACTGGGATACCCCGCCGCGGCAATCACCGTCGCGCTCACCCTCGACAACAACGGGCGGATCAGCACCGAAACCCTCACCGACCGCACGCACCTCATCCACCGCCGGTTCACCTACCCCGACCACGACTAAACCCACGACCTCAGCCGCACATCCAGCCAACCCGGCCCATCGCCCCCCACCGCAGCCGCCGGGCCGGCCAGCGCCAACAACGCGCCACCCAGAACCAAGGCGAGCCCGACCACCATGAGCACCACGATCCAGGGGGACTTCACCGCCGGTCCGTGCGCTGTGCCACGCGGTCGGCCTTGAGCTGGTCGATCTCGGCGCGCAGTTGCGCGACCTGCCGCTCGCTGACCTCCCCAGTCCCCCGACCCTGACCACGCATCATCATCCACATCATGGCGCCCATCCCGAGCGGGCAGGCCAGGACGGCACGCCCCACAGCAGCGACTGCATGACTCCTCCGCGACCATCGGTCAAGGCGATCACCACAGCCTTCAACTACGATCTACGTAGGGAAATAGTACATGAGTACGGTGGTGTGACGATGATGATGAATGGCTGGATGTACGGCTGGATGTGGATCTGGCCGCTGCTCGTGCTGGCCGGTCTGCTGCTCCTGATCTATGGGGTGGCACGGCTGACGCAGGGCACGCCGCCGATGTCGGGGGGTGCGCAGCGGGGCTCGTCGGCTCGGCAGATCCTGGACGAGCGTTTCGCCCGCGGCGAGATCGACGAGGACGACTACCGGCGTCGCCGCGCGCAGCTGTCGTGACCCGGGCACCGATCACCCGCCGCCACGCGCTCGGTGTGATCGCGCTGGGTGCGGCCGGGGTCGCGGTCGGCACCACCGGGTGGGTTGCCGCCCTGGGCGCCCCCGCTGACAGCGGCGGCCGGTTGAAGCCCGGCGCCAGCGGTCACCTCCTCGCCGAACCCGCGGTGCTAGCCAGCCGCGACGGCCTGCTCGACGTGGAGCTGACCGCCGCAGCAGGCGCCCGGCTGGCCGGGCGGGACACCTCGGCGCTGGGCTACAACGCCACCACACCCGGGCCGACGCTGCGCGTGGCGCCGGGAGACCTACTCCGGATCCGGCTGACCAACCACCTCGACGTCCCAACCAACCTGCACACCCACGGCCTCCACGTCTCCCCGCAAGGCAACGGGGACAACCCGTTCCTCAGCATCGCTCCGGGAGTGGCGTTCGACTACTCCTACCGCATTCCGGCTGACCACCCGACCGGCACCTACTGGTATCACCCACACCACCACGGCTACATCGCCGACCAACTCTTCGGCGGCCTCGCGGGAGCGCTACTGGTCGATCACGGCCCGGAGCTGCCGGTCACCAGTGACCGGGTACTGCTGGTCACCGACACCACCCTCGACGCCGCCGGCCGCGTCGTCCCCGTCGGCGCGATGGACAAGATGATGGGCAGGCAAGGCGAGCTGGTACTGCTCAACGGCCAACACCAACCCGTCATCCCCGCAGCGCCGGGAGCGGCGCAGCGCTGGCGGATCATCAACGGCTGCACCTCACGAGTGCTCTCACTACGCCTGACCGACCACCCACTGACCCAGATCGCCTCCGACGGGGCGTTCCTGCCCGCCCCCCTCGACCGCGACCAGATCGTGCTCGCCCCGGCCAACCGCGCCGACGTCATCGTCCGCCCCACCAGAGCTGGCCAGTACACACTGGTCACCGAACCTTATGACCGCGGCACCGGCATGATGAGCGGCATGATGGGAGACCGGGCGACCGGCCCGATCATCCTGGCCACCCTCACCGTCGCCGGACCCGCCGTCGCCTTGCCGCTGCTCCCGGCGACGCTGCCCGCCCCGCCGATCCCGCCGGGACCCGCCGACGGGAACCGCCAGCTCAGTTTCGCCATGGATATGGGTGGTATGGGTGGTGGTATGGGGATGCGCTGGACCATCGACGGGCGCACCTTCGACGATCGCCGCGACGACCAGGCTGTTCGCCTGGGCAGCACCGAGGACTGGACGATCACCAACACCAGCCCCATGGACCATCCCTTCCACCTGCACGTCTGGCCCTTCCACGTGCTCGCCGACAGCGTCGGAATACCACGCACGGCCACCCGCCAGGACGTCGTGGTCATTCCCGCCCGGGGCTGGGTGCGCGTGCGCATCCCCTTCACCGACTACGCCGGCCGCAGCGTCTACCACTGCCACACCGCCGACCACGAAGACGCCGGCATGATGGGCACACTCCACGTCACCGCCTAGCAGCCAGTGCCAAAGGGTCGAGGCAGCCACCGTCAGTTGGTGCAACCGGATCCTGCGGGACCAGAGCACTCCGACCGCGAACGCGGGCTGGACCGTGGCGAAAATCGCGGTCGCCACGACGACGTGCGCGGCCGATCGCCGCAACAGCTACTATCTACGCACGGTGATCGTAGATGATGTCCGGAGCGGGGCCGTTCACCTTTGAGTGAGGACGCCCGGAGGAGGGGGAGCGGGATGGAGCCACTTCTTACTAAGGAGATCGGAAGTAGGTGGACTTGATGGCCTACTTGTGGCATAATTCTCCTATGCGTGACAATGATGGCCGAAAGCTCGATCACGCTACATTGGAAGTGATCCGGATTCGCGCGTGTGAGCAAATCGAGAACGGTGCTCGGGCGGAGGATATCGCGGCCAGTCTCGGTTTCAATCGATCGACGATCTTCGGGTGGGTCGCGGCGTACCGACAGGGTGGCGCGGAGGCCTTGCGAGCCAAGCCCGTTCCGGGGCGTCCACCGAAAC
Organism: Actinomycetota bacterium; assembly: GCA_030854185.1. Classification (GTDB taxonomy): domain Bacteria; phylum Actinomycetota; class Actinomycetes; order Mycobacteriales; family Pseudonocardiaceae. The sequence continues at coordinate 7,800 of JALYTS010000120.1, forward strand.
TAACCCGAGCGCAGATGAGAACGTTGTTCACGATGATCGCCGGCTCGAACCCAGCGCAGTATCAGCTTGACTTCGCGTTGTGGACCCGCGATCTGGTGAGGCAGGTCATCGCCAAGCAGTTCGGCGTCGAGCTCTCGGTCGGCTCGGTGGGACGGATCCTCAGAGCACTCGGGATGTCGCCGCAGCGCCCGCTGCACCGGGCCACCCAGCAGGACCCCGAGCGGGTGGAGCGCTGGCGTACCGAGGAGTACCCCGCTATCCGAGACGAAGCTGCGCAGCTCGGCGCCACCGTGTACTTCGCCGATGAGGCCGGCGTCCGCTCCGACTACCACTCCGGTACCACATGGGCGCCGGTCGGCCAGACGCCGATCGTGCAGACCACGGGCACCCGGCACTCGATCAACATGATCTCCGCGGTCACCGCCAAAGGGGCGATGCACTTCACGACCTTCACTGGAAAGATGAACTCCGACGTGTTCATCGCCTACTGCCGCGACCTGCTTCATGATGACGGCGGTATCGTCTTCCTCGTCATCGACGGACACCCGGTCCACCGCTCCCGCGCAGTCACAGAGTTCGCCGCCTCAACCAAAGGCAGGTTTCGCTTGTTCTTCCTCCCGCCCTACTCGCCGGAACTTAATCCCGATGAATGGGTCTGGAAGAACGTCAAGCATGACCGTGTCGGTAAGACCGCCATCACGTCCTTCGACGACCTGCGTGACAAAGCCGAATCCGCGCTCCTGCGCCTCCAGCGCTTACCCGAGCTTGTTCGCGCCTTCTTCAGCGACCCATGCCTCAGCTACATCAAGTAGCCAACTTTATCGGTCTAGCTACTTTCAACCGCCTTAGTACTATGCGCGCTCGGGCGCGTGAGAGCGTAGTGACGAGGAGAACCTCAAAGGGGTCGGGTAAGTTGGCCGGCTCGCTTTCGGTCGGGCCGTAGCCCCGTGGCGGCCGCGCGGCGAGCCCCAACCGGCCGCTTCTGGCGCAGTGGCGGGACCGTCCTGCGGGTCGCGGTCGCCGTGGTGCTGGGCGTGACCCTGCAGGGCTGCGGGAGTGCTGCGACCCCGTCCCCGTCGGCCGGCCCGGAGGGGATCCCGCTAGAGACCGGACCGGCCTTGGCCCCGGCATCGACCTCGGCCGACGGCGCCACGGTCGACGGGATCCAGTGCAACACCAGCGAACAGGTCGCCTACCACATCCACAGCCACCTGCTGGTCTTCGTCAACGGTCAACCCCGCAGCATTCCCTACGGGATCGGAACTGTGGCGCCGGTGGTCAAAAACACCGCGCAGGGCGCCTTCGCGGGAGCCAGCCACTGCTACTACTGGCTGCACGTGCACGCCGGCGACGGCATCATCCACATCGAGTCGCCCACCCAGCGGACCTACACGTTGGGCCAGTTCTTCGCGCTCTGGCGACAACCACTCAATGACCACGCAGTCGGCCCGGCCACCGCAGCGGTCACCGCCTACGTCAACGGCAAGCCCTTCACCGGCGACCCGAGCACGATCCCACTCAAAGATCACGAGGCCATCCAGCTCGACGTCGGCACACCCACCCCGCCACCGCAGAACGTGAACTGGGCCAACGCGCAGCTGTGAACACCTCGATCGAGCACCACGCCCCCGGGAGCGAGCATAGGGGCACCCGGTGGCTCGGCCCGCGCCCAACGATCTTGTGAAAACTGGCGTTAGGGAGCTGGGCTGGCTGCGGGGCAGTGACCCGGGATGAGAGGAGTTTCCCGCGTGGCGGTGCACCGCCACGGACTCCGCACCTGACCAGATGCTCGACGTGGGTACGCGCGTCGGTGATCCCCACCCGTGCACGGTCCCAGCTGCTGCCCGGGAATCCCGACGTACGCTGCATCAGGGCGGCGCCTGTGCCTACCTGCCACCGCGGTCACCGACCGGCCCCGCACGTCGGGCAAACTTGATCCGGTACATCGACCAGACGCCCCGACCCGGGCAGGGTCGTCCGCGCGGACGTCCGTGACGCGCGCGCCTGCGCGCGTAGGGGGCATCTGCGCTTGTGGACGTGGACGTCGGCGGCGTGGGTGTGGCGGGGTCCTGGCATCACATTCGTCATTTGATCAGTGGTGGGGGCGGGTGGGTGTCATATGCTGATCGGGCCTGGTTGGAGCCATGCCGGAGAGGTCGCTACGGTAGATCCACTAATCGCGTGCGGGTGCGCGACAAGGGAAAGGGCAGCGTTATGACAGGCAATCCCGATGGCCGGGGGGTGGTCCAGCGTGCTTGTGCGCGGTGCGGGGCTGGGCTGCGCCGGGGCCACTCGGGTGGGGTGTGTGACCCGTGCGCGTGCCGCCCCTCAGATATTGCCGAGCGGCTGCGGGAGGCTAGGTTCTTCACCCGGGAACCCATTCGACGGGCGTTGGCCGCTTACGATTTCGGGTACCTGTTCCGGGCGGTACGGCGTACTGCGGAGCTGACTCAGGTGGAGTTCGGTGAGGTGCTGGAGTTGGACCAGGACCGGATCTCCCGGATCGAGCGGGGGGAGCGGCAACTAAAGGACTTCGAGACCATTGTCCGAGTCGCCTCCCTGCTGGGCATTCCCCTGATGCTGCTGGGCTTCAGCGCAACCACGATGAGCGTGGTGCCGCAGTCTGCCGCGCCTGCACATGACCTCCCCACTAAAGCGGCAACGGGCGGTCGGCTTGACGACAGACACCTGCTCGAATCATCGGTAGAGACTAACAAGTTGTCCGCACAGGAGTCTGATCTGCTAGCCCAAGCGGACCAAACGCGTCACATGATGGATCGGGCAATTGCAGAACGCACAGTCACCCCAGCGCAGGTCGACAAAATTGATCACATGGTGAGGCTGCACGCGCAAGCTTGTGTGACAATGCCGCCATTGGTAATGCTTCGCCGGTTGGTCGCAGATTTCGACGAACTTCGAGGGTTGGTCTCACAAGTACAGTCCCCGACAACTCTCGTTCGCCTCTATGCGTACAGCGCGCAGATCGGCGCCCTTATAGCTGATGAACTGATGGTGCTTGGTGACACGCACCGTGCTTGGGCATGGCACCACTCCGCCACCGTTGCCGCTGACGAGACTAGGCTGCCCGATCTTGGTCTACAGGTTCGTTCGTTGGGAATCTTGATACCCCTGTACTCTGGCGATTCTCGCGAGGCGTTGAGTATGGCTGTTGACGCGTGCAACCTGAGCGGTTCCATTGTTGATAGAAGTTCACCGGCCTACGTTTTGGCTATTACCTTGAAAGCGCTCATTCTGGCTCAGCTCGGTTCCATTGACGAATGCAGGGCGGCTTTGGGTGAGTCTGGAGAATCATTTGCCCGACTTGACCGCGCGGGCAAGACTGACTCTGTCTTTGGCTTCTCGGAACGCCGCTGGCGCTTCTATCGGGCACGGACTCTTGCTGAGCTTGGTGAGTTCGACGAAGCCTGGGAAGCGCAAGATCGAGCGTTGGAGCTATATACGACCGATGTGGTGGGTGATCCCACCATAATTCGACTGGATCGCGCTCTTTGCCTGGTTCGAGGGAATGACATCGACGCGGGATGCGAGTTGGCCGCCGACGTCTTGTCAAGCCTGCCCCTCGAACATCATGCTTCGATATTTCTCGAATGCGGCAAAAAGATCCTTTCTGCCATACCCGGGAAATATTCCAACCGCAGATCGGTCAGTCATTATCGAGCAGCAATAGTCGAGTCTTGCCAAGCCATTGGCGTGATGTGACACGTCTAGTTTTTTGCTAGATACCGCTCAAGGTTCTCAACCTTCGTGGTGAGACCGTTAGTGACGCCTGCCCTGATATCGGCCTTCAGTACAACGCTGACTCGAGTAGTTTTCTGCGCCACAACTTCCACCGCTTCCTTAACAACTGCCATTACTTCGTCCCATTCACCTTCAATGCTGGTAAACATTGCGTCGGTGCGGTTGGGTAGGCCGCTTGCCCGAACAACTCGCACCGCATCGGCTACCAGTTCTCCGACATCTTCACCAACGCCAAGCGGGGTAATGGAGAATGCGACAATCATGACCGGCACCTTTCTGTCACAGTGACTTTCCTAACACCACTGAACCCCTAGGCATGCCCCCGAACTAGTGCAGTGTCTTATTATTGATTTTCCACTTGATGGAGGGCGACCCGTCCGCGGGTGGGCCAGTGCGCCACCAATAGTGGATCTACCGTAATGGGCCGGGTCGCGGCCTTCCCAGTGGCCGGACCAGCCGACGTCACGGGATACGGCGGATCCGCATATGCCCCAGCGGCCTACCCCGGCAGCCGGCGTGATGATCAGATGGCTGACGTGTTGCGGTCCAGTGAGCAGGCGGCCCTGCCGCCAGTGGTGGAGGGGTTGTTGACCGACGTCGTCGCCGACGGGTTCGCCGTGTACTGCTGCGGTGACCGCGCCGCACCGCGTGCTCTGGTCGCGTCGTATGAATGGGATCACTGCATCGATGTGGTCACCATACGGAACTTCGACACCATCATCGCCGCCCGCGTGCCGAAAGGCGATGGAGTGGACCTCTTCGCTCCTGAGGTCGTGGTCTGGGCCTACGAGGGCCCACCACTGCAGGTCCTGCGGGCGTTGCTGCACCACCTGGTGCACCCGGCGCACCCTGATGCGCCGACCACGGAATACCCGGCTCCGGTGAGCCTGCACATCCCCCGCGCTGAGCAACGACCGATGACGATCCGGCTCCCGTCATCGGACCAGGCCGGCATCCGAGCCGCCCGCCTCGGTCGGACCGTGATCGTGTGACGCCAGGGATCGGCAGGGGTCTTTCTGTGGACCAGACCAGCTACCGGATCATCTGCGAGGAACTGCGCGGGGTTCTGCGCCAAGTTGTGCGGGCCGGGCCCGACGCTGTCGAGGGAATCGGCTCGATTCGGTGCCAGGCCAGCGCGGTGTTGTACACACTGCTACTTGATCATCCGATCGATCGGCGGGGCCGCTGCCGATCCTGCCGACGGCCCGGCGCCATGGTCGGGCTTCGACGCCGACCCTGCCGGATCCACCTCCGGGCACGCTACTGGCTGCTACACCAACCCGATCAAGCCCTGCTGCTCTCGCATCTCGCTCACGAACTCGCTAGGAGCGCCGCACCCGGGCCGGAGAGGCCTCCCGACAGATCCAACCTGACCATGGCAGCCGGGATCGATCCCGGCGACACCGATGTGCTGCCCCGGGTCGAGACCGAAACCGTGGGGCCCACCCACCCCACACCGCCAGCTTCCGGCCGTCCCGCCCCCGTTTCCGCCCCGAAGGTTCCCTGGGCGGGACGGTCGGATCCCGACCACGGTGGGGCCGGGAGCGCCTTGGTGCACCCGGCCCCACCCGACGCCCCAGGCGCCGAGTATCCGGCCCCCGCGGGCCTGAGCATCCCCCGGACTCGGCAACGCCCGATGACGATCCGCCTGCCCTCACCAGGCCGGGCCCATGTTCGAGCTGAACGGCTGACCACCGCGATGAGGACCTCACCCTGGTGATCGGGCAGTCAGCACCACCGGGCACAGCCGGGCACTAGAAGGCTAGGTCCCCGGCTGGCCGCCGGTCGAGCCCGCGACCCCCGGCGTG
>JALYTS010000121.1 GCA_030854185.1 Actinomycetota bacterium
GACTCGCATCGCCACTCACGGGTTGTCCACAACCTATAGTCGGGCGGCGGACGGGGAGCGCAGCCGGTTGCGGGTGTCCAGGATCTGATCGGCGTGCGGCTCGAAGAGCTCCCAGTCGATCGCGTCGTGGTCCGCGAGCACGATGACCAGATCGGCGTCGGCGATCTGACCCGACTCGCAGGGCACCATCCGGATGTAGCCGGGGACCTCGTGAGTGCTGATGAGCGGATCGATTCCGCGGAGATCAGCTCCCAGATCGGCGAGCTTCTTGGCGACTGCGACGGCCGGTGACCGCCTGATGTCGCGCGAGTTTCGCTTGTAGGCCAGGCCCACCAGCAGGATCCTGCTGCCGTTGACGGCCTTGCGCTGATGGTTGAGCTGGGTGACCACGCGGGAGACCACGTAATCGGGCATGTTGTCGTTGACGTCGTTGGCGATATCGACGAAACGGCAGGCCCGGCCCAGGGACCGCCGCGCCTGCCAGGACAGATAGGAGGGATCGATCGGCAGGCAGTGCCCACCGACCCCGGGCCCCGGGGTGAACTTCATGAAGCCGAACGGCTTCGTTGCGGCCGCTTCGACCACCGACCAGACGTCGAGCCCGAGGTCGTGGCAGTACACCGCGAGCTCGTTGACCAGGGCGATATTGACGTGGCGGAAAGTGTTCTCCAGCAGTTTGGCCAGCTCAGCCTCCCGAAGCCCGGGCACTGGAACCGTCCTGTCGACGAGCCGATCATAAAAGTCCTGCAGCGCGCGCAACGAGGCCTGGTTCACTCCCGCGATGATCTTCGGGGTGTTATGGAACCGCCAGATCTCGTTTCCCGGGTCGATGCGCTCGGGGCTGTAGCCGGCGAAGAAGTCCAGCCCGGCGCGCAGGCCGGAACCGGCTTCGAGGATCGGAATGAAGATCTCCTCGGTGGTGCCGGGATAGCTGGTGGACTCAAGGATGACGCAGCAGCCAGGCGTGATGTGCGCAGCGAGGATGGCCGCGGCGCTCTCGATATAGCTCAGATCGGGTGCGCCGTCACGCAACGGGGTCGGTACGCACACGACCGCGACGTCGAAGCCGACCAGTGCCGCCGAATCGTCGGTAGGCAGGTAACGTCCAGTGCTCATCGCGGTCGCGAGGTCACCGTCGGTGATATCGTCGATAAACGTCTCAGCTTTGCGAAGGCAATCAATGCGGGCCTTGTCTGTGTCAAAACCAACGACGTCGAAACCCACCTCAACAGCGCGAATAGCCACCGGTAGGCCCACATAACCTTGACCGACCACGGCGACGCGGCGCGATGCGATGCCAGAAATGTCGTACATGGAATCCCCCGAGGTCAGTTGTCACTGCAAGCGACTACCCGAATACTACCGGTACCCCGGTCCACCGTCACCCGTCACCTTTTGCGGGTTCGTTCTCGATAGCGCTACGGTCGTTGAAGTCAATCGAACACGCGGGAGCTCGTACCGAAGCGGGCTGAGAGGGCAGCTGGGTGCCGCCCCGGGGCTGTCGACCGCAGAACCTGTCCGGGTAATGCCGGCGTAGGAAGGGCGATCCCATGACAACTCTGCACGATCGCACCGTCGAGCCCGCGGTGACAATTGGCCCGATCACCGGGTCACGGAAGATCTACCGCGAGGTGGGTGACGACCTGAGAGTGCCCGCACGCCGGGTGGACCTCAGCAACGGTCAGCACTTCGACCTGTACGACACGTCCGGTCCCTACACCGACCCGCAAGCTCGCATCGACGTCCACAACGGGCTTGCCCCACTACGTGCGCCGTGGATCGGGGCCCGCGAGCCGATCGGGGGCGCGGCCACCCAGCTCGCCTGGGCTCGGGCCGGCATCGTCACTCCCGAGATGCGGTTCATCGCGGCTCGCGAGGCCCTCGACGTCGAGCTGGTGCGCGCCGAGGTGGCGCGGGGCCGCGCGGTGATCCCGGCCAACCACCGGCACCCCGAAGCCGAGCCGATGATCATCGGGAAGAAGTTCCTGGTGAAGGTCAACGCCAACATCGGCAACTCTGCGGTCTCCTCGTCGATCGAGGAGGAGGTGGACAAGATGGTGTGGGCCACCCGATGGGGCGCGGACACGATCATGGATCTGTCCACCGGAAAGCGGATCCACGAAACCCGGGAGTGGCTGCTGCGCAACTGCCCCGTCCCGGTCGGCACCGTGCCGATCTACCAGGCGATGGAGAAGTGCAACGGCGACCCGGCGTCGCTGACCTGGGAGCTCTACCGGGACACCGTGATCGAGCAGTGCGAGCAGGGTGTGGACTACATGACCGTGCACGCCGGGGTGCTGCTGCGCTACGTGCCGTTGACCGCCCGCCGGATCACCGGCATCGTCTCCCGCGGCGGCTCGATCATGGCGGCCTGGTGCCTGGCGCACCACCGCGAGTCGTTCCTGTACGAGAACTTCGCGGAGCTGTGCGAGATTCTGCGCCGCTATGACGTCACATTCTCCCTCGGCGACGGGCTGCGCCCGGGGTCCATCGCCGACGCCAACGACGCGGCGCAGCTCGCCGAGCTCAAGACACTTGGGGAGCTGACCCAGATCGCCCGGCGCTACGACGTGCAGGTGATGATCGAGGGGCCCGGGCACGTGCCGATGCACAAGATCGTCGAGAATGTGCGTCTGGAAGAGGAATGGTGCGACGAGGCACCGTTCTACACTCTGGGCCCGCTGGCGACGGATATCGCGCCGGCTTATGACCACATCACCTCGGCGATCGGCGCTGCGATGATCGCGCAGGCGGGTACCGCGATGCTCTGCTACGTGACGCCCAAAGAGCATCTGGGCCTGCCCGACCGCGACGACGTGAAGACCGGCGTGATCACCTATAAGATCGCCGCGCACAGCGCCGACCTGGCAAAGGGCCATCCGGGGGCGCAGGCGTGGGACGACGCGCTGTCGACCGCCCGGTTCGAGTTCCGCTGGCACGATCAGTTCGCGCTGGCGCTGGACCCGGACACCGCGCGGTCCTACCACGACGAGACGCTGCCCGCGGAACCGGCGAAGACCGCGCACTTCTGCTCGATGTGTGGGCCCAAGTTCTGCTCGATGCGGATCTCCGCCGACGTCCGCGCCTACGCCGAGGAGCACGGGTTGTCCACTGTGGAGGCCATCGAGGTGGGCATGCAGGAGAAGTCCGACGAGTTCACCGCGGCCGGCGGGAAGGTGTACCTGCCAGTGGCTCCAGTGTGATCAGGTCATGACTGGGGCGCCGCCGGCCGTCGCGCTGACCATCGCAGGGTCGGACTCGGGGGGTGGGGCCGGCTTGCAGGCCGATCTGCGCACGTTCACCGTCTGCGGCGTGCACGGTTGCGTCGCCGTCACCGCGGTGACGGTGCAGAACTCAATGGGCGTCACCGGCTTCGTGGAGGTACCACCCTCGACGGTGGCTGATCAGATCCGGGTAGTGGCGACCGATATCGGAGTGGCCGCCGCCAAGACCGGCATGCTGGCCAGCGCAGCGATCATCTCGGCGGTGGCCGAGGTGTGCGACGACGTGGGCATCGGTCGCTCGGTGCCGCTGGTGGTCGACCCGGTGGCCGCGTCCATGCACGGCGATCCGCTGCTGGCCGCCGACGCTTTGGCGGCGCTGCGCTGGCAGCTGCTCCCCCGGGCCACCCTGGTTACCCCAAATCTCGACGAGGTACGGCTGCTGGTCGGCGTGGACGTCCGATCCCCCGCAGACCAGCACGAGGCCGCACGTGCGTTGCATTCGCTGGGACCTCGGTGGGTCCTGATCAAGGGCGGTCACCTGCCAGGCGACACCGAAGATGGAATGTGTGTGGACCTGCTGTACGACGGCACCGACTTCACCGAGTTCACCGGCCCCCGGCTGGCTACCCCGCACACTCACGGCAGCGGCGACTCGCTGGCCGCGGCGATCACCTCCGCGCTCGCCCACGGCGCCTCGATGCCCGATGCGGTCGGGTACGGCAAGCGCTACATCAAGCAGGCGATCGCCCACGCATACCCACTCGGCGCCGGAACCGGCCCAGTCTCCCCGTTCTGGCGGCTGCGCCCCTGCTGATTCCGGGTCGGTCGCAGCGACGCGGCCACCGACGCTGTCACGTCCCGAAGCGGGCCGCGGACCGCTGGCGTGTCTTCACGGCTTCGACCTCTCGATCTTTCGGCGGCGCGGCCGTCACCAGCTCATCGAGCAGGCGCATCGAGGCATCGGCGACCGCGTCGACCGCCCGGGCAAACGCCTCCGCGTTGCTGAGCGACGGTTTTGTGCACCCGCTGATCTTGCGCACGTACTGCAGGGCAGCGCTGCGCACCTCATCCTGCGTCGCAGGCGGTTCGAAGTTATGTAGCGGGCGGATATTGCGGCACATGCCCACATGTTAGAGCGGGAGCTGACCCCCCGTGCTGGTCTCATCGGCCCCACCCGCCCCAGGAACAGGTGGGCAGATCCGCTGCACACGTGCCGCCAGAGGCAATTCTCAGCACAAAGTTGCCGTACACGGCACGTTCGTAAACTGCGACACCTCTCCCCTCCTCCTGGTGCAGACCGGGGACGTGGCGCCGTGTAGTTGCAATGACTACACTAGACGGCGCTTTCGCGAGACCTAGAAGACCTCCGCCGCGCGGCCGGCTAGACGATCAGGCGGACCTCAGGGCAGGAACAGGGTGGAGTCGCCGAACTCGTGCCACAGGTAGTGGTGCTGCACCGCTGCGTCGTAGGCGGCCGCAACAGTGTCTGGTCCGGCGACGGCTTCGAGCAGCAGCAGGTGGCTGGCTTCCGGGGCGTGCAGCCCGGTGACCAGGCCGCCCACCACCCGGACCGGCCGATCGGGGCCGATAACCAGGTCGGTCCATCCGCTGGCCGCGCGCACCGTTGCGTCGACGCCGGCGGCCGATTCCAAGGCCCGGACGACGGTGGTGCCGACCGCGACGACTCGCCGGCCGGCCGCCCGGGCGCTGTTGACCAGCCGGGCAGTGCCGGAGGGCACGTCGAAGCGTTCGGGCAACGGAGGTTCGCCCAGCTCGGGGCTGGACACGCCGGCGTGCAGCACGATCGGCGCGACGGTGACGCCGGCGGCCATCAGCCGAACGAGCAGCGTCGGGGTGAAGGGCCGTCCCGCGCTGGCCATCTCGGCGCTGCCAGGCTGGGTGGCGTAGACGGTCTGGTGGTCGGCCAGTGGGTAGCGGCCGGTGAGGTGGCGGTAGCCGATCGGGCGGCCGTGCTGGGCGAGGTAGTCGAGCAGGGGCACCGTCGGGGCCGGCTCGGCGAGCCGCAGCCTGCCAGTCTCGGCGGTGGGATCGGGGTACAGGGCACCCAGCCGGAGGGTGAGCCCACCCGGCAGGCGCAGCCGTTCCCCGGTCGTGGTGTCCAGCTCCGGGCCGGCGCCGTCGGGCCGGCGCAGCTCGACCACCCACGCGCCGCCGGGTAGCCGGGTCGACACGTGCACCACAGCCCGCCGACCGTCCTGACGGCGAGCATCGAGCGCGGCCGGCACCGTCGCGGATGTGTTGACCACGACGAGGGCCCCGGGGTCGAGCTGGCCGGGCAGGTCGTGGAACAGCAGGTGGTCGAGGCGTCCGGGGCGGACGACCAGCAGCCGCACGCCGTCCCGGGCGACACCGCGACGTTCCGGCGGACCGGTCGCGTCGCTGTCCTGAGCCAGGGTAAACCTTGTCCGCGGCCGCGGTGTCGACGCTCGCCCGGTCGCAGTAGACAGACCGCTGGTCATGCCGCTGGCTCCGCGACGAGATCAGCGGCCTCGTAGCGTCCGCTGGGCAGATTCCCCGTTATCAGGCGCAGCAACGCCGGCACGACGGTCTCGGGCGCCGGACGATCCGTGAGATCCTCGCCGGGAAACGCCCGCCGGGCAAGATCGGTGCGCATGTCGCCCGGGTCGAAGGCGAAGATCCGCAGCCCAGGGTGCTCCACCGCAAGGACCGCCGAAATCTGATCCAACGCTGCCTTCGCCGACCCGTAGCCACCCCAACCCTGATACGCCTCGACCGCGGCGTCGGAGGAGACGTTGACGACGCGCCCATTGCCGCGCGTCAGCGGCGGCAGTAGCAGCTGCAGCAGGCCTAGCGGCCCGATGGTGTTGACCGCGTACACCCGCTCCAACGCATCCAGCGGGTAGTCCGCCAGGCCCGGCAGTGGGCTTGGACCGAGCGCGCTGGCGTTGTTGACCAGCAGGTCGAGCCGGCCGGCGGCGGCGACGACCTCAGCCAGCCGCGCCCGGTGCTCGGGATCGGCGACATCGCCGGGGACCGCTGTCACCGCGCCACGGGGCGGAGCGGCCTCGACGGCATCGGCAAGTGCAACCGGGTCGCGGGCATCGACGACCACCGACCAGCCGCGCCTGGCCAACTCGATGGTCAACGCCCGACCCAGGCCGCGCGATCCACCGGTCACCAGCGCTACCGGCTCGTTCCAGTCATCCATGACGGTCTCCTTTGCCTAGGCGACCATCGTGCAAGTTGACGTAAACTTCATGTCAAGGAGGCGCTGTGAAAGATACCCACGATCTACTGCAGATCGGCGAGGTCGCTCGCCGAGCCGGCTTTGCCACCTCCGCGGTGCGCTACTACGACCGGGAGGGCCTGCTGCCGTCGATCCGGTCGTCGGGCGGCCAGCGGCGCTACCCACGCAGCACGCTGCGGCGCCTGGCGTTCATCCGGGCGGCCCAGAACGTCGGGCTGTCCCTCCAGGAGATCCAGGACGCCCTGGCCACGCTGCCCGACTCACGCACCCCTACCAAGTCCGACTGGGCGAAGCTGTCGCGGGCCTGGAGAACGCGGCTGGACGAGCAGATCGAGGGGCTCACCGCGCTACGCGACGGTCTGGATTCCTGCATCGGCTGCGGTTGCCTGTCACTGCAACGATGCGCGCTGTCCAACCCCGACGACACCGCCGCCACTGGCGGCCCCGGCGCGCGCTACCTGCCGGCGATCCTGCGACACCGACCGCACCCGGCCCGCGCCGGCTGAGCAGCGTCGCCCTGGACAATGGCGGCTGTGCCCTAGCATCTGGCCTTGTGTTCACGCCGCAGGAGCGAGAACGGCTGCGCGAGCGGCTGGTTTCCGCGGCGTACGCCGACACCCGCATCACCGGTGCCGCCGTGACCGGTTCGGCCGCGGTCGGTCGTGAAGATCAGTGGTCGGACATCGATCTCGCCTGGTGCGTCGCCGCTGACGCCGACCTTGGACAGGTGCTTGGCGACTGGACCGACCGCATGTACCGGAACCATGGCGCCGTCCATCACGTGGATGTGACCCGGGGTGTCACCGTCTACCGAGGCTTCCTGTTGGCCAGCACCTTGCAGGTCGACCTGGCCTTCTGGCCGGCGGCGCAGTTCGGCGCCATCGCTGCGACCTTCCGGCTCCTGTTCGGGACCGCCAACCAGCGACCACCGGCACCAGCGCCCGCCGCCGCTGAGCTGATCGGTATGGGTTGGCTTTACGCGCTGCATGCCCGTTCGAGCATTGCCCGCGGCCGGGTGTGGCAGGCGGAGTACATGATCAGCGGCGTGCGGGATCACGTTCTCGCTCTGGCGTGCCTACGCCATGGTGTTCCCGCTGTGCAGGGCCGCGGCATGGACAGCCTTCCGCCGGAGATCACCGCGCCGCTCGCCGGAGCACTGGTCTGCGCGCTCGATATCGCTGAGCTCAGCCGGGCCTTCGGCGTGATCATCGAAGCGCTGCTCGTCGAGATCGAACGGGTCGACGCCGGCTTGGCGAATCGCGTGGCCGGGCCGCTGAGAGAATTGGCTCATGCGTAGTGGTACCGGCACGCGGCGTTACGGATCTCGTCGCCGCTGATCTTGTAGATGAATCGGTGCTCGTCAGTGATACGGCGCGACCAGTAGCCGTGGAACCCGTGCTTGAGAGGTTCAGGCTTGCCGATCCCCTCGTTGCCGTGGCGCTCCACATCCTTGATCAGCGCCTTGATGCGTTTGGTGACCTTCGGGTCCCAGACCAGCTTCATTCCGCGAGATCCCGCACGATCCCCCCGCCATGTTCCAGCCGGTCGATCGAGGCCAGCAGCCGGCGGGCGTTCTCGGGGCTCCTGAGCAGGTACGCGGTTTCCTTCAGCGACTCGTAGTCGTCGAGCGCGACGATGACCACAGGGTCATGGCCAGCGCGAGTGATCACCACCTCCTCACGGTCGTCCACGACCGCGTTGAGGGTCTCGGCGTACCTCGCGCGTGACTCGGAATACGTCATGATCTTCACGACTCATCTCCCCTCTGCGTACAGAATATTGTACGTCCGAGGTGGGAATAGCGGCCAGCTTGGCGCCCGCGAGCTCGAGCAGCGCTGCGGCGGCCGATCGGCCCCGCATCGCCGCCTCGGCATCGCCCTCGACGTGCGCGGTGACGATCGCGCCTTCGACGAGCAGCATCAACCGGTCGGCGAGCACAGCCGGGTCGGCGACGCCAGTGTCGTCCGCGACCTCGTGCAACAGCGCCCGCAGCGCCCTCTTATGGTCGCGGGCCACCGCCCGCGCGATTGGGCTGTGAGCCAGCTCCCCGGCCACGTTGATGAACGCGCAGCCGTTGAAGCCGGCTTCGGCGAACCACTCGGCCAGCGCGTCGAACACCGCCAACACGCGCGCTGGGCCTGGCTCCGCGGCGGCCACGGCGCTGCGCAGCCAGCCGAGCCAGCGCTGATCGCGGCGCCGCAGATAAGCCTCGACCAGAGCATCCTTGGAGCCGAAGTGCGCGTACAGGGTCTTGGTCGCCACGCCTGCGTCGGCCACCACCGCGTCGACTCCGACGGCCTGCACTCCCCGGTCATAGAACAACCGCTCGGCGGCGTCGAGGATCCGGCGCCGCACGTCGAGGTCTCGGGACGGGCTCATCACCGCCCAGCATAAGACTGCCGCACACTTGACGGAAAACGACCGTTCTCCTACGGTCGCCAGCAGCGGGAAACGATCGTTACCCACCAGCGAGGAGCAGCGATGGCGATCCGCGGGTTTCGGCTCGGCATCTACGTGTTCAAGGACGTCGAGATCATCGACTTCGCTGCGCCGCACGGCGTGTTCTCAGTGGCCCGGCGGTTCGATCCCGAGCTCGAAGCGTTCCTCGTCGCCGACGCGCTGCGGCCGGTGCAGGCCCAGGCGGGCTTCACCGTGTTGCCCAACTATTCCTTCGCCGACCGGCCCGCGATGGACGCGTTCTGCATCCCCGGCGGCTTCGGCACCCGCCAGGAGATCCGCAACGGCCGGCTGCACGAGTTCATCCGCAGCCAGCCGGACACGACGCTGCTGACCAGCGTGTGCACCGGCTCCTGGATCTACGGGCGGATGGGTCTGCTCGACGGTCTCCCCGCGACCAGCCGCAAGGAACCCGACCGCCTCGAGGCCATGCCGCCGGGCAAAGTGCCGATCGACCGGCTCGCCGACATCGCACCCGCCTGCCGGATCAGCCGCGCCCGCGTCGTCGACGCAGGTCGGATCGTCACCGCCGGCGGCATCGCCTCAGGCACCGAGTTGGGCTTTCACCTGTTGCGCCGGGCCGGCTATGCCGAAGGCCTGATCGGGGAGGTCGCCCGGGTCATGGAGTACCACGAGGCCTACAAGCTCTACCGCGACGATCTCGAGAGCTATCCGTCGGGAGCCGGCACCGTGACCTGAGCGGGGACGGGTACGCCGAAGAGCAGAGCCACGACGTCGCTCACCGCGTGCACACCGCCGGCCAGAGTGCCGCTGGGATCCACCTGGTACATGACAGCGACCAGGTAGCGCTCGTCGGGTCCGGCGAACCCGACCGTGTCGGTCACCCAGTGCTTGCCGTAGGGATCGGCCTCGAAGGACCACCCGTCCTTGTTCCCGGGTCGTTGCGCCGAGCCGGCCGCCCAGACCCCCCATTGCTGGTTGGGTGCGACGCCGCGCATGGCGCCGATCAGATAGGCCCGGTCTGCGGGGTTGACCTGGGCGAAGACGTTGTTCATCAGGGCGGCCAGGTCATCTGTGGTGCATTTAACGAAACCCCAGTACGTCTTTGCGGTGAAGCCGGGCACGAAATGCAGGCCGGTCATGCCGTACTGGCTACGGAACCGGCCCAGCATGTCCTCGCCGCCGTATCTCGCCCACAACCGGTCCGAAGCGGCTTCGTCGGAGAAATTGAGCATGGTGGCCATGTCGTGCCGGTCGGCAGCGGTGAAGGTGATCTGACCGGCCCGCTGCCGGCGCAGCAGGTCAGTGGCGATCGCAAGTTTGATGGTGGACGCCGTCCAACCCTCGTGCTGGGTCGGACCGAATCGCCACACTGTCCCGGTCTGCCGATCGGTGAATACCACGGCCAGATAGCCATTGCCGCTGACGTTGCGGCTGATGTAGCCGCCTGCGGCGGCGAATCGCTGCTGCTGGGTGCAACTCCACCCCGAGTTCGGACAATCGGCCGGCGGTGACGGCGATTCGGGCGGCGGCGATGCCACGGCAGGGGTCACCGGGAGCGCCGGTACCCGCGGCGTTGCGAGCACCTGCGGCGCCATGACGTTCGCTACCGTAGGTGGATCGACGGCGGGTCCTCCGCAGCCGACCACGACGAGCGCCGCGCAGGCGAGTACCGGTGCCGCAGCGAAACGAAGACGGCGTTGCAGGTTCGTGATGGCCGGACGCTACCCCAACCGGGCAACCCGTCCGGCTGAGCCTGATCAACCCGAACAGGTGACTCGACGATGTCGGCTAACAGAACGGGCCCTTCTCACGCTTAGTGAGAAGTACATTCCGTCAGCGAGCCTTGGGGAGGGGCCATGCTCAGTCAGCGCAACGCCGTGATCGCCCTGGTGGCGAGTGCCGCGCTGGTCCTGGTGTTGGCGGGGGCGTCCACCGGGGTGTTCACCCCCCAGTCACCCCCGTCGCCCATTGGTCAGTCCGTCTCGGTGCATCAGGGTGTCCCAATCCCTATCCCTATCACCGCCCCAGCGCCTCCCGCTGTCCCGGCGCCCGTTGCACCTGCAGTCCCTATGCCTGCTGCCCCCGCACCTGCTGCCCCCGCACCTGCTGCCCCCGCACATCTCGCTGCCCCTGCGGCCGCTGCGGTGCCGTCGGAGCCCGTAATCCACTACCGCCAGGTCCAGGCATCGGTGCAGCAGCCCGCCCCGGCAGCCCACGCTCCCGTGTCGGTCGAGCCCGCTCAGAATCCCCGGCCGGCGGCCCCACCACCGTCTTCGGCATTGCCCGCCCGCGAGACGAAGTCGCGGACGGTGAACACCGAACCGTGTGCCTGCGACGGGACGATGCGAAGAGTACCCACCCACTGGGACCCGCCCCAGAGCTGAATCGCGGCAGCCGCAGTCTGCCTACGTAACCCCGTTCCGAGCAACAGCAGGATCAGCGCCGTGAACTCGACGCTACGGACCTCCTGCTCGGCGCAAACGTCCGTGGTGTCGAGTTCACGACCATCACAACACCAGCTAGCAGCTCTCACGTCGAACTCGGCGCCGACCCGCCCTAGAGATCGGGGCTGGAGGCGTGAGCCCAGAACCGTTGCGGGATCCGGCCGGCCAACCGGGCGTGCCGGCCGGCCTGCACGGCGAGGCGCATCGCCTCGGCCATCCGCGGTGGGTCGTCGGCTCGGGTGACGGCGCTGGCCAGCAGTACCGCATCGCAACCCAGCTCCATCGCGAATGCCGCCTCTGAGGCGGTGCCGATCCCGGCGTCGAGCACTACCGGCACCCGGGCCTGCGCCACGATCATCTCGATGTTGTGCGGGTTGCGGATGCCCAGGCCGGTGCCGATCGGTGAGCCCAGCGGCATCACCGCCGCGCATCCCACGTCGGCGAGCCTGCGGGCCAGCACCGGGTCGTCGTTGGTGTAGGGCAGCACCGTGAAGCCGTCGTCGACGAGCTGTTCTGCGGCGTCGAGCAGCTCGATCGGATCGGGCAACAGGGTGCGGTCGTCGGCGATGACCTCGAGCTTGACCCAGGACGTCTGCAGCGCCTCCCTGCCCAGCGAAGCGGTGAGCACCGCCTCCGCGGCGCTGCGGCAACCCGCGGTGTTGGGCAGCGGCTCGATCCCGTGCCGGATCAGCAGATCAAGCACGCCGACGCCAGCGCCGGTGGTATCGATCCGGCGGATCGCGACCGTGGTGAGCTCGGTCTGCGCGGCGAGCAGCGCCTGCTCCAGGATGGCGAGGTTGCCGGCTCCCCCGGTGCCCAGGATCAGCCGCGAGCCGAACTCCCGCCCGGCGATGACCAGCGGGTCGTCCGCCATCTGCGTCAACCTCCCTGCACCGCGGTGACCACGTCGATCGATGCGCCGTTCCGCAATGCCGTGCCGGCCCAGAACGCGCGGGGCACCACGGCGCCGTCCAGAGCCACCGCGACACCGCGCGACGGCGTGCCGAGTCGGGTGATCACATCGGCCAGCGCGCTACCATCCGGCAGTTCCCAACATTGCCCGTTCACGGTGATTGTCATGGGGCGCTCCGCGCCCCTTGTGAGTGGCGATACGAGCCATGGCTCGTATCGCCACTCACAAGCCGCGCCGGCGTAGCCGGCTCGGCCTCCACCGGCACGGGCTCACCCAGTAGCAGCGCGAGCACCGCGTCGGCGGTCAGCGGGGCCAGCAGGATCCCGTTGCGGTGGTGACCGGTGGCGGCGAGCACGCCGGGCTCCAGCTCGCCGATCACCGGAAGGTTGTCCGGGCTGCCCGGACGCAGCCCGGCCGCGACTTCCTCCAGGGTGTACTCCACGATCGCGGGTAGCACCCGCTCGGCGTCGGTGAGCAGCGCGCGCACGCCGCCGGCCGTGACGTCGGTGTCGAATCCGGTCTCCCGCTGGGTGGCGCCGAGCACCAGCCCGCCGCCGTCACGGGGAACCAGATAGCTGTGCCGTCCCCCGACGATCGCGCGGACGGTCCGTGACGGCGGCGCCAACGTGCCCGGTCGGGCTCTGAGCCGCACTATCTCCCCTTTCACCGGGCGGATCACCCGAGCCAGGATGGGATGCAGCGCAGCGCTGTGCGCACCCGCGGCTAACACGACCACATCGGCCGCCGGCAGCCGGGTACACCGTTGGCCGTGAAAGTGCACCCCGGCACCACGGCAGGCCCCCAGCAGGGCATCCAGCAGCGCCCGGTTGTCCACCGAGAGATCACCCGGGACCGACAGCGCCCGGCACACCTGCGGGCCCAGCGACGGCTCGGCCTGGCGCGCTTGCCGGCCGGAAAGCAGTTCCACCCGCCGTCCGATCCGGGACAGCTGGTCGGCGAGCCGGTCCAGCTCGGCGCGGTCGCCAGGATCCACCGCGACCACGAACGTGCCCCGGGTCCGCAGGCAGGGGTCGGCGCCGGCGGCGACGAGCTCGCCGGCGAACGCCGGCCAGC